>CAZRGJ010000158.1:0-6518 GCA_964599445.1 uncultured Planctomycetaceae bacterium
CTGGATGCTTTCCACCATGACCGAATTTACGCAGGAAGTCATTCACGGGATCCCGGACACGATCTTGCCGTGATGCCGGAACGTCTCCTGACACGAATTTCCCGGTCCAGCCGGTTTGCCGATTTATGGAAGAGATTGTTTTTCTCAATGCGAGCCAGTTTCTCCTCATCCTTGCGCGTCTGCTTGCGATGTTCCTGACGGCTCCGCTTTTTGCGGGAAAGATGGTCCCGATCCGCTGGCGTGCGCTTTTTGCATTTTTGACGGCACTTCTTCTGGCTTCGCATCAGACGCCGGAAACTGCGTATTTTCACGAAAGCCTGACCTGGACCGATCCGGGATTCCTGGCGGCATTGGGAGGTGAGGTCTTTTTCGGACTTGCGATGGGGACGGCGGCACTTTTCCTTTTTGCGGCACTTCGGATCGCAGGAACTGCCGCGGCGTATCTTGGAGGCATTTCCTTTCCTGTGGACGGCGGACTTTCCAATGATGCTGCCCCCATCACGGCCTCGTTTTTTTACCTCTTTGGGATCGCGGCCGTCTTCCTGTCCGGAGGGCATCTTCTCATTCTGGATGCTGTCCTTCAGAGCTTCACCGCCTACCCTGCCGGCTGTGTGCCCGAAATTCCCCAAATCGTACAGGAACTGCCGACGCTCTTTTTCCTGGGATTCCAGATCGGCGTGCAGATGGCTCTCCCGACCCTCACGGTCATCCTCACGGCACAGATCGGACTGGCGATCCTGAATCGCGTATTTCCCCAGCTGGACGTTTTTGCCATGGCGTTCCCCGTCAGTGTGCTGGTCCTGCTTTTCATCCTTTCGCTCACGCTTGGTCTTGCCGTCATCCTGTTTCAGGATACCTTCGCGGAGGTTTGGAGAGACTTTTTCCCATTCGCCGCACCACGCTGACTTCCATTCAGCCTCCCGATTTTGATCCCGTTTTGATCCGATCCAGTTTCCCTTTTTTTGAAGAGCAGACCTCATGTCCGAAGAAAAGACTTTTGAACCAACCCCGCGGCATCGGGAAAAGATGCGTCGGCAGGGAGAAACGGCTTTAAGCCGTGATCTGGTGAATGCGTCGATGCTTCTGGCCGGAATGCTCCTTTTCTGGGGTTTTGGACACTTTCTGATCAGCGTTCCGTTCCATTTTGCCGAGACCGCCTGGTCGGAGGGCGCGTGGCTTCGGATGACGCCGGAACTTTTTCTTGAAAAATGGAATGCGTGGGTCCAGATCGCGCTTTTTTGTGTCGTTCCGTTTCTTGCGCTGGTCCCGATCGTGACGGCGTTGGTCTCGCTCGTGCAGACGCAGTTTCTTTTCCTTCCCTCACGTCTGGCGCCCAAATGGAAAAACGTTGACCCTGCAAACGGAATGAAACGCATTTTCTCGTGGGATCCCGTGATGTCTGCCGGGTTCGGAATCGCGAAACTCCTGCTCGTCGGCGCGTTTCTCGTCTGGATGTTGGTGCGTCAGTTCCCGGCTCTTTGTGTTCTCTGCCACATGGAATTTCAGACCGCAGTCCTGAAAATGCAGAGCATCATCCTCGGAACGGGACTCCGTATCGCGCTGGTTCTTTTCCTTCTCGCACTCGCAGATTACGGCTGGCAGTTTTACCGGCACAAACTCCGTCTGCGCATGACGTATGAGCAGATGAAGGAAGAGATCCGCATCACCGAGGGCGACCAGACCGTGAAGCAGCAGATGCGCCGAAGATCCTGACGGAGAATGCGGAAATTCTTCGGTCCGGGCGGTCCGCCATGTTGCGAAAATACAAAAAAATTCGCGTAAATATCCCATTGACTTTTCTTTTCTCTCTGGTATGATAGAAAAAGCGCGGAAAATGTGTTTACGCGATTTTTTGTTTTAAAATCAACTTTCGGAGAATTTTCATGTCTCGATCCCTGAAATTTTTTGGCAAACGCTTCCTTTTGCGTATTTTTGCCGTTCTGTTTCTGCTTTTGCTGCTTCCCGCCGCCGGTCCGGTCTTCGCAGAGCCTGCCGAAGTTTCGCATGAGTACCGCATTACGCCGGTCCCGTTCACGCAGGCAAATATTCCGTCCGGTTTCTGGAAGTCCCGCATCGACACGGCCCGCGAGGAAACGATCCCGTTTTCGTTTAAGAAATGCGAGGAAAACGGCCGCGTTCGCAATTTCATGAGAGCTGCCGGGGAACTTGAAGGAAAGTTTGAGGGGTTGTGCTGCTGGGATGATTCCGACGTCTACAAAGTGCTTGAGGGTGCGTCGTTCCTGCTTGCCATTCAGGATGATCCGAAACTCGACGCGTACATGGACGACATCATCGCGAAAGTTGCGGGCGCGCAGGAGACGGACGGTTACCTCTACACCATGCGCACGATCTGCCAGAATGCCGAGACGAAAGAGGGGCAGGTCATGCCTCCGGGCGGTTTGGAACGCTGGAGCAACACGGGCGGGCATGAACTTTACTGCCTCGGGCACCTTTACGAGGCGGCGTATGCGCACCATCTCGCGACGGGGAAACGCAATCTGCTCAACATTGCGCTCAAATCTGCGGACTTCATCTGCGAAACGTTCGGCGACGGAAAATCCCAGAACTGGCCGCCGGGACATCAGGAAGTCGAAATGGGGCTGGTCAAACTCTACCGTCTGACCGGCGAAAAGAAGTACCTTGATCTGGCGAAACACTTCCTCGACCTTCGCGGACGCACCGAAGGACGCACCTACGCGCCGTATGGACCGTACTCGCAGGACCACAAGCCGGTCGTCGAACAGGATGAGGCCGTCGGACACGCCGTCCGCGCGTGCTATATGTACAGCGGGATCGCCGACGTCGCGGCACTCACCGGCGACAAAGCGTACAAAGAGGCCATCCTGCGCATCTGGAAAAACGTCGTGGAAAAGAAACTCTACGTGACCGGCGGAGTCGGAGCCAGACACCGCGGGGAATCCTTTGGCGACAATTACGAGCTTCCGAACGCCTCGGCCTACTGCGAGACCTGCGCACAGATCGCCGCGGTCTACTGGGCGCACCGGATGTTTCTTGATTCTGGAAAAGCCGAGTACTGCGACGTCATGGAGAAGATCATGTACAATGCGCTCATCTCCGGCATCAGCCTCGACGGAAAGAGCTTCTTCTATCCGAATCCTCTTGAGATCCCGAACGGGGACCATAAGCGAAGTCCCTGGTTCGGCTGCTCCTGCTGCCCGAGCAATCTCTGCCGCTTCCTGCCGTCCGTTTCCGGGTACCTTTACGCCGTTGAGGGAGAGACGGTCTACGTGAATCTTTACTCCAATTCCAGCGTGACTCTCGACGCCAAAGTCAGCGGTCAGCCGGCGAAAGTTTCTCTCGAGCAGAAGACGAACTACCCGTGGGACGGAAAGATCGCCGTTTCTGCGAAGACTGCCGGACGCTATACGCTGAAATTCCGCATCCCGGCCTGGGTGCGCGGCGAGGCGGTCGCGGACGGATCCAAACTCTACTCTTTCCTGGATCCCCAGTTCCCGAAATGGACGGTCTCCGTCAATGGAACGCCGGTCGATACGGCGAAGCTGGAGGACGGCTACCTCACCATCTCACGCGATTGGAAAGAGGGCGACGCGGTCGATCTGGATTTCCCGATGAGCATTCAGCGCGTCATTGCTGATGAACGGATCGCGGCGGACCGCGGAAAAGTCGCTCTTCAGCGCGGACCGATCATTTTCTGCGTCGAGCAGCAGGATGTAGACACGAAATCGCTCTACTCCCTGCGGCTGGACGACAGCGCGAAGATCTTTGAAAAGTGGGAGCCGGATCTCCTCGGCGGCATCATGACGCTCACCGGGACGGCGTACGAGTACTACACGGCCCAGACGATGAATGATCCGAAGAAAAAGGAAGTTGCGCAGCGTCCGGTGCTCTTCCGTGCGATCCCGTACTATGCCTGGGCACACCGTGAAGCACGCCAGATGGCCGTCTGGATCAATCGGGAAGAATCGGCCGTTCAGCCGCTGACGTTTCTGAGGAGTGTCGAGACCAAAGGTTCAGAAGGGACCAAACATCTCGATCTGATGGGGGACGGCAGAGTCCCAACGGACAAAACGCGTTTCTTCCCCGGGATGCACTGGTGGCCGAAGCTCGGAACGGCAGAATGGGCGGAATACCATTTCCCGGAAACTCTCGAAGTGGAAAAAGTGCGCATTTTCTGGTTCGATGACCGCGGTTTCGGCCACTGCCGCGTCCCGGAATCCTGGAAACTCCTCTATCTGGATACCGAAGGCAAATGGCAGCCGGTTGAAGATCCGAGCGGATTCGGAACGGAGTATTTCATCTTCAACGAAACGACCTTCAAGCCGGTCAAAACGAAAGGACTGCGCGTTGAGATGCAATCGCAGAAAGGCTGGGCCGGCGGTATTTACGAATGGGATGTTGAATAAGAAGACCATCTTCGTTGATGCATGAAGGATGAGATCCACGCCCCGTCGATTCTAATGGCGGGGTTTTTTACTGCTGAAAACCGACAGTCTGCGGAAACGTCGAGCTTCGCCGTTGAGGGCTTAAATTCGTTAGTTTTTGACCAGATGGAATGTTTTGTGTGGTTTTTTTGATTTTTTTCTCTCTTTCGGTCTTTTTTCTTGACATTTCGATGCGGTGTCGTAGAATAAAGAAAATATTTTAGTGAATATTGACCAGTCCATTATTTGGTTTGATTTTGGAGATAAATATGAAGCGTATGGGGTTTCGTTTTCTTCCTGCCGCACTGACTGCGTTAGGCTGCGTATTGGGAACGGCTTCCGTCAACGCGGAGATCATCGGTTTTGATGATTTCGACGGCGGAAAGTACGGATGGAACTACAATCCGTCCACCGGCGCAAGAGCAGAGACCAGTGCCGAATGGATGGGAACCGTTAAGATCGAGAACGGTAAATTGGTCACGCAGGGAGATTACCCCTACATTTACTTTCATCCGACCGAAGCGAATGACGGTGCGTTTCAGAATAAAGGGACGGTCATTTCGTCTGTAGAAATGACGGTTCTGGGCGATACGACAAAATGGGCGGGGCTTTCCTATTTTGACTTCGGTAGTGAACGCCACTTTTACGGAATGGTAGGCGGCTCCAACGGTCATTTCGGTCTGGCGACCAATTATGAAAAAATTTCAACGAAACCGGTCGTTCAGAATCAGACCTGCACGATGATCGCGCTTCAGGATTTCACGACGCACAAAACGGCGCTCTGGGCGTTTGAGCAGGGGATCACCCCGACACTCTGGGATGTTCGTACGCCGGTCGCCGAGTCTACCAGCGTCACGAACTGGACCACGCGCATTCGTCTCGCGTCTGGAGCCGATACGAAAACCGCGTGGGATAATCTCACGGCCGCAACGACGTTTTCGGATGTGTTCGACTATTCACCGATCAAAGGATTCGCGCAGAATTACCCGATCATTTCCGAATCATTCAGCAACTATGAGGAGGGCAAAATCGGCGGCCAGCTGATGAACGGCGAGATCCCGTACGGCTACCGTCCGCTGACTTCATTCGGAGGCAGTGCGGAGATCGTTTCCGGCGGTCTGGAATACGACGGCTGGAATCAGAATCCTGGAATGCTCAAAGTCCTGGATCAGGCACAGGTGAAACTCGATTTCGGTGTCTTTGAGGAACTCGGTCTTTCGGCAGAAAACAGCAATCTTGTTGGCGGCGAAGGGATCGACGGCACGCTCTACTACGGTTTCCTCATCCAAAACGAATCGCCTGCATGGACAGGCGGGCCGGAACTTTACCGCGGCGGAAGCGAGCTTCTGGGACTTGGTTCGCCGGATGGAAAAGAGTACGCATACTTTTACTATAATCCGACCAAACAGACCGGGACCATTGGCCAAGCTGTCAACTTTGACAAGGAAACGCACCTGATCATCGCGAAGATCGAGTACAATGCGGATGGTCTGGACGACCTGACGCTCTTCCTCGATCCGGATCTCTCGCTGAGCGAAGAGGAACAGGATGCCGAGATCCTCACAAAACTGCAGGGCGACATCTCCTTTGACTCGATCACGTGGCGGAACGGCGGGACAACGTACTACGACGAATTCCGCATGGGGCTGACGTGGGGAAGTCTCACGAATCACCAGGTTCCGGAACCGTCAACGTTCGCGCTGCTTCTGGGCGGAGTCTTCGCGCTGGGATTCCTGCGCCGCCGGGCAGGACGAAAAGCGTAAAAGAAGGCCCCAGCGTTTTCCGCTTTGAGGATCTTCAGAACGCGGTACACTAAAACGGGCCGGGGCATTTTGGCTGCCTCGGCCCGTTTTTTAGATTCAGAGATCTTCCGTTTTCTTTTACTTTTTCTTGTCTTGTGTGCTCTGCGGCTTCCAGTTGTTGATGTCGATGCGCGTCAGATCCGTCTTTCCGTCTTTTTCGCTGCGCCGAAGGATCACGAGCTGGAAACTCGTATTTTCGGAAGTATTTTCCAGGATCTCTTCCAGTTTCTCCGGAGAATCCGGACGCTCAAAATTCACTCGTGCGATCAGATCGACGGGAGACGGTGCGTGTTTCAGGTCGGCATACTTTTCC
>CAZRGJ010000159.1:0-6486 GCA_964599445.1 uncultured Planctomycetaceae bacterium
CATGAACGGCCGAGAGGGAAAAACATTTTGGAAATTGTTTTCCCTCTGGACTCCCTTTTCAAAAACTTTTTGATGTTTTGTGTATTTTGAATATTGGGGTGCTTTTCGTGTTCTCCTTCTGTCGCCGTCGGCGGTACATTGGAAACGTCAAAATTTAAACGTCAAGAAAACGTAAAAGTTCTGCTTCTCGGTAAATTTTGCGTAAAATTTCTGTCTTTTTTTCAAATGGGTTGACTCGAAAATCTCTGTGGTGTACAATAAAGAGGCGCAGGGAAAACCTGGTCCAATTTTTTGCATTCTCCCGCAGTCCCCATGTTTCCAAGGAGTTCCTCATGAGCACATGACCTGAAAAGAAACGCCGGATCCTGACGCCATTCTGCGTGTACTGGCTGATCTACCTTTGCGTTTTTGCTGGATTTTGGCACTGGACTTCCAATTTTCGGGCATTCTACTCGCTGCACTGTTCCGATGACGGGAAATACGCGCTTGCGTGGACCCATTCGGATCCATTGGGCGAAAATCTTAATCTTTGGGACACGCGGACCGGAGAATATCTCGGAAAAACGTCCCATGATCTTTCGGCCATCATGTACCAGCCGTACTCAAAATTCATATTTCGCGGTGAAACCGTTTACGTTCAGAATCACCGGCCGAATGAAATACAGAACAGACGGGTGACGCGCTGGACTCCGGACAGAAAATTCCGGGTGGACTATTCCTGGGGAAGAGCGGAAATACTTCCTCGCCTTCAGGTACTCGATGCCCAGACGCGGGAATCGAAAATCGATTTTGAGCTGGAAAAGTGTTTCGATGTTTCCGCCGCGGCCGTTTCCCGGGGACAGCGCATTGCGTATGCCTACTTTTCGACGAAAGACTCTCAGACGAAACTCTGGATCCGCTCTTTTGGCGAAGTGACGGTCCGGCACTACTTCCCGATTGCCGAGAGGGGACTTTACTGTATGGCATGGTCTCCCGATGAACGATTTCTGGCTCTGGGGGGGGAACGAGCTGCTCATCCTCTTCGATACGCTGGCGGAATGGACGTGGGAGGATCGAAAGACGGAACTTCGGGAAGCATTCCGTGAGGAACTCGAAGCGGAATGGGGACTCACCAGCGATGAAGTTCTTTCGGAAGACGCCCGGATCCAGGAAGTGGAAAAGCGCGTCTCTGCCGCACTGCCGTCCGAGGAGATCATGGCCGAGACCCGGCCGCTGAAAGTCGTTTGGGAAACGAGAAGAGAAACGTCCAGACCGCCCCTTTCCGAAAATGGGAAAAACGGGATTCCGGCTGGGGAAACTCAGAGCGGGGAAACTCAGAGCGGGGAAACACAGAGCGGGGAAACACAGAGCGGGGAAACACAGAGCGGGGAAACACAGAGCGGCGGCTCTCAAAGTGAAGGATCGAAAATCGTCTGGCCGTCGAATCTCTACATTTCCAGCCTTCAATGGCTTCCGGACGGCTCGGGGATCGTCGCGCAGATGCAGTCTGATCTTGGGACCTTCGACGCGGAAACGGGTGAACTTCTCCGGATGTTGAAGATTCCGTCAAGTGTTGGAGAACCAGGAAAAGAGTTTCAGTTTTCGTCCGACATGCGGTACTCTGCAGGCTTGGAGTGGAATGGGAAAGAAGGAAAGAGCGTGCTCGCCGTTCACGAAGTCGAAACAGGACGGCTGGCCGCGGAATTCCACAAACCGTTTTTCGGCAGGGTGAAAGAATTCTGCTGGTCGCCCGATGGCCGGATGCTCGTCATTCTCCTCACGACCGGGAGGATCCGGACACTTTGGATACCGGATGGAGCGGACGTCGACCCTGATCCGGAAGAAACGCCTTGAGGAACGCTTTCGCGTTTCCCGCACCAGTTTCCGACTCGGAAAAATGCACTGACGCACGCAATGCCAACGTACCTGCACACCCCCCAACCGTTCATTTTGTTTGATTTTAAGGAGACGAACGATGAAAATTGACTTCCGCCGACGTATCCAATTGCCCGCCATCCTTCGGGACCCCATGCTGTATGCGTTCCTTTGGGAAAGTTTCGGTTTCCTTTTTGCTGCGTTCCTGTGGTGCGGCTACGCAGATGGAATGAGCAACGGACGCATCAGTTTGTGGGACAATTTCGGAAAAGCTCTTTGCGTCCCTCCGGTCGCCTGCCTGTTTATTTTCGGCCTGCGGCTGCTCATGCCGCGTATTGGGCCGACCCTCCTTTTTCTCGGGCACCTTGGATTCTGCGGGTACCTGGTCTGGAATTTCATTTGGACTCTGGAGTATGGAATGGGGCGCGGAAACTTTGCGGAAACGTTCGGCCTGCTCATCCTGATCGGCTATTTTTCGCTTCCGACGTGGTGGCTCTGGTTTGAAGTCCGGAAACAGCTGGATCCAGAGTTTTCCGCGATATTTCGCTTTTTCCGAGGTGCTTCTGCCGTTGAAGCGTCATCTGCCGAAACGTTTGGCACAGAGCTGGCAGACGGCGGGCTGGCGGACCAGATGCCCCGGCTCGTTCCTTGGGACGATGAGTCGGGCCGGTCAACGCATGTTTCCTGGCGTTTCGAGTTTTGCGTCTTTCTGGTGTTTGCGTCCCTTTGCGCCTGGGCATTCTGGTACTTTGGCCCCTGCTGGCCCGGATGATGCGGAGTCTGGGGGACGGAGCGCGAAAATTCCCGGTGTGTGTCCCCCCTTGAAATTTTTTTCTGCACGGGGTAGAATGAATGGGAGTTCAGGAGCGTGAGCGTCTGGGGAGGGTGCTCCGTTTTATTTTGCGAGCCTTCCGCGTTTGTTTCGTCTTCCGTTTGGGAGATTTCCTGCCGTTCCCCCCCATTTTTTCCAATTTCCTCCAATTTTAAAAGGTGCCCGCATGAAAAGATCCGCGTTTCTACTGTTTTGGTGTCTGGTTTGGACATTTTCAGCATTCGGTTTGTTTGGTTCTTCGGCCCAGGCTGACGGGCAGGGGAAAGAGCCGGTCTGGATCCTGAATCACGGCGACGCCTTTTCCCGCGCGGTCGTGAATCAGGGGGATCTCATGCAGCAGCTGGGGCTGACCATGCTTCGCACGACGGGGAGCGACACGACGTTTTCGATCCCGATGGAGGAAGAGGAACATTTTTCGGCAGAAGAACGCCCGTTTTTGGCATTTCGTTACCGAATGAAAACGAAGCAGAAGATCGGCGGTCTCTTCTTCACGACGGATACGCTTCAGACGCTTTCCGACGAGAGCTTTACGCCGTTTCCGGTACTTGGGGACGGACAGTGGCGCGATCTGATCTTCGATATGCGGACGGCGAAACATGGAAACTGGAAAGGGACCGTCACGTCATTTCGGCTCGATCCGATCAATCCGAGCGATCTGAATTCCGAGATCGAGATCTCACGGCTTGGATTTTTCCCTTCCGAGGAAACCGCCAAAGCGTTTCTTGCCGAGGCGCATGATCTGCCCGACTACGCGCAGGATACGATCTTAAGCCGGCATGGTGTTCGGTGCCTGATCCCGGGCGGAACGCTTTCCGACGGCTGGAAGGAAACGGAGTTTCTTTTCGAGCGGACTCCGGAACACGTGGAGGCTGCGCGCAGCGGGACTTCCCTGACGGTCTGCTGCGATGGGAAACCGGTCCCGTCATGCGTCAACCGCCGCGGTTTCGTCTGGTACATTGCGGAGAAAGCGGGGCGGTACACTCTGGAGAAAGTTTCGCCGGAGCGTCCGGCCGTTCCGCTTCCCGAAGCCGTCGCTGAGCGTTTTGGCTGCCGCGTTTCGACTTCTTTCCCGCCGGAGTACTTCACGCGCGAGCGCATCCGGATCGGAGGCTGGGGAAGTTTCAATCCGCAGTATTTTGATGAACGTCAGCTCCAGGATTTCCGAGACTGCGGGTTTGATCTGCTTATCGCGACGAATGGAGCGGCTGCGTTGAGACATCGCGGGATGCTTTTCCGGGAGTGTGATCGGCTGGGGATCGAAGTCTACATTAATGATGGAGGCTGGCATCATCCCGAGACTGCCGGGGAAGAGTATTTCGACCATCCCTCATTCTGCGGACACTACATTACCGACGAGCCGGGAACGGATTCCTATCCGCGTTTCGGAAAGGTTTGCGAGGATTACGCCAAAGCGACCGGCAAGGTCCCCTACATCAATCTCCTTCCAATGTACGCAAACGCAGCCCAGCTGAAATTCGGCGCACATGCCGCCGCGATCGAGTACTACGATCCGGATCCGGAACTTTACCGAAAGTACTGCGAGAGCTACTGCGATCTCGTGCCGACGGACTACATCTGCACGGACATTTACCCGCTGAACTGGCGGAACGGTCTGCGGTATACGTACTCTGAATATATCGAGTCGATCAACGTCATTGCGTCGGTCGCGCGGGAAAGAAAGAAGGAATTCTGGTGCTGCATCCAGACATTCGGCTGGATCCCGTCGAAACGGACTCCGAATGCTGCGGAATTCCGCTGGCAGTGCTATTCGCTCCTCTCTTTCGGCGCACGCGGCATCCTTTGCTGGACGTATGCCCGGCCGAATCCGGAACGCACGTCTCTCCTTGACTATCAGGGGAACCGGATGCCCGCATGGTTCGACGCCCGGACGGTCTTTCAGGAGCTCCGGAATATTTCCGACGTTTTCTGCCGATACCGGAATCTGGGAGCCTTCACGCATAATGCGTCGGAGAAGGTCCCGTACCTTCGCATGACGAATGAGTACCGCGATTTTGAAACGATCCGCGGGATCTCCTGTCCGGATCCGCTCCTGATCGGCTGTTTTGCGAAGGAAGAAGATGAAAAAGACCCGTATGGGACGGCATTCACGCTCGTGAACATGACGGAACTGGAAGCAGCGCAGAGCACGCTCGTGAAGCTGCGTCTGAACGCGAAAAAGGTGACGTCGTGGCGCAGGGGGATCCCGGAAGTGCAGGAACCGGATAAAGACGGCTTCTACGTTTTCCCGCTGGAGACGGGGGAAGGCGTTTTCGTGACGTGCGAGTAAAAAATGGAAGCGTTTTCAGCGAAATTCACGAAATGACGCGGAACTCCTGAATGTTTGGGGTGTTTTCGGGTCTTTCGTGAAGTTCGTGTCCGGGATGTTTCAGTTTTTACGTATGCTTCGGTCTCTCATTCGTTTTTTCTTCTCCTGAAAATCTGAAATTTTTTATGATTCTTATTTTTTTGAAACTATTACGTATTGACAAAATTTGATTTTATTGTATAATCAGCTCTAATCGATTAATGTTTAATCATCATTCAGGAGACATAGTATATGGTTCGCAAATCCATTTTCAGCCTTGTGTGCGCTGTCCTTGCCGCGCAGTCTCTTTTCCTGACTGGCTGCAAGAATTCTGAGGAAGAGGCAGCTCCGGAACAGCAGCAGTCCGCCATGCCGCCGACGCTGGTGACGGCAGAGAGAGTCGAAGCCTCCATTCCGGAAACGGTCAAGAAATACGTCGGTACGTTTGAAGCGATCGAGACGGTCGATGTCGTGGCGCGTGTTGCCGGGAAAATCACGGAGATGAACGTTGAGGAAGGGAAAAACATTCAGGCGGGCGAACAGCTTTTCAAAATCGAAGATACGGTCTACAAAGCGAATCTGGCTTCTGCGGCCGCGAGCGTAGCGACGTGTGAGGCGAACATCAAAACGAGTGAAGCGAATCTGAAATCGGCGACTGCCGCGGTGGAAGATCTGGAAGCGAAACTGCGTTACGCGATCAATAATTATCTGCGCAATACGCGTCTGTACTGCGGCGACAACGACGCGCTGAAAGCTCCGTTCGCGGCTCTTTACGGAGCGGAACTGAACAGCGAAACGATCCTTGGCGGTCTGAAAAAGATCAATGAGATCGTCGCGAATATCGAGATCCCGACGGCTGCCGTTTCGAAGGATTCCTATGAAAACGCGGAAACGACCGTGAAGAGTACCGTCGCTGCTCTGGAAAGTGCCCGCGCCTCCATGCAGGCTGCGGAAGGAACGCTCGGCAGTGCGCGTGCGTCGCTGGACGTCGCGAAGGCGAAACTGGAACTTGCGGAGTTCGACAACAAATACACGGCGGTCACCTCGGACATTTCCGGGCGTGTCGGCCGAACGAATACGACGCTGGGCAACTACGTGACTCCGGCCAGCGGTGCGCTGATCACCGTCACGCAGATGAGTCCGGTCTACGTCCGCTTCTCGATGAGCGAACAGGATTTCGCAGAAATGTTCGGCAATGTGCAGAATCTGCAGGACAGCCGCATCAAGGTCGAAGTGCAGCTTCTGAACAAAAATCCGAACGGCGTGAATGAAGAGGAAAAAGCCAAATTCGCGGTCAAAACCGACGAAAACGGCAAAAACATGATCTTCCTCGACAACTCGGTCCACACGAACATGGGGGCTGTTTACCTTTGGGCGACGATCGACAATGAGCACGAAAACTTCAATCCCGGCGGTCTGTGCCGCGTGATCGTGACGAAACTCGGTACGGAAAAATGTGCGTTCGTCCGCAACACGGCGATCCAGCATGACCCGC
>CAZRGJ010000160.1:0-6478 GCA_964599445.1 uncultured Planctomycetaceae bacterium
CCCAATAGGATGCGTCGTCGTAGAGTCCCGAAAAGTCGATACTCGCGAAATTGAAGTCCATCGTTCCGCCTTCTTCCACAGCGAAAAGCTGGAATTCGGACGCATCGGAGAGTTCGCCGCTGACGACGATGGAGAGTATGCCGTCCAGGTCCAGATCTCCAGTCGAGACCAGACTGTCATGCTCGCCGCTGGTGAGGTCCACGTCCATGATGATCTTGCCGCCTTTTGCCAGCGCGTAGTTTCCGTCGATGGTCAGGTCGGCAAATTCCTGCGTGTAGGTCATCATGGCGGACTGGTTCGCGCTGAAGTCACACAGATCCGTGACGTTTCCGGCCGAGTCAGTCATCGTTGCTTTGTTGATGCCCTGACCACCCCAGCCTTCATAGTAACGATAATCAAGATGGTGCCAGCCTTCGGTGAGCTGGATCGGAGTGCTGACGCTGTCTTTTCCATAGGGCTGGTTGGACTGGACCGAACTCATTTCCGCGACTTTCTGTCCGTCGACATATACGAATCCTCCGTCATCAGCGTTGAAGGAGATGGTGTAAGTGTCGTCTTTGTCAATGTAGATCCATCCGTCGTACAGTACCGTGAAGTACTCTTCGTTCACGAGTCCGCTTCCGACGGCGCCAATTCCGGAGGCAGCGGGTGTCGCGTTTTGGGCCTTTTCCCAGAATGCGTCGATCTGTTCATACGTCGGAACAAAGTAACCGGTGTTGACTCCAGTGAATCCAGGGAAACCGTCCGTCGCGTCCGCCCATTTCTGGCGGGTCCAGGAGAGTCCCTTTTCGACGGTGCCGCCAACGACGAGCGTTCCGCCGTTCTGCGTGAGGTCGCCCGAGACGGATTTCGTCATGAGCGTACCGCCGTTAAACTTGAGGTTTTCCGCATGGGTGAGTTCCGGAGTGTTGAAGATCGCATTGCCGCTGAGCGTTACGGTCGAGGTTCCCAGGTTCTTGAGCGAGGCGGTGGTGAGGGACTTCAGGATACCGCCGGTGAGGTTGACTGTTGCATTTGCCGCGGCGTCATTGTTTCCCATGTAGATCGTTTCTGCCTGCATGAAACCGGCAGACTGATTATAGACGGTCGTTCCGCGTTCTGCAATTCCAAGGATCTTTGTCGTGATGTTACCGCCGGTGATGGTGACCGTCGCCTTTGAATTGGGCATATTGGCAAGTGCGATCCAGTTCTGGGCCGTTACTGTACCACTTTCGATATTCAACGTCCCGGTTCCATTGCCAGAGTACCCAACTTCAATATCGACTCCGGCAGAAAGTGTTCCGCTGTGGAGCGTAAGCGATCCTGTACCGCGGGTTCCAACACCAACATATTTGGCCAATACGGTTGAATTTGTGATGTCTACCGTTCCTGTGGCACTTTCCTGGTCTGCGATCGAGAACCAGCCGTTTCCCACGTTGTATGTCGTGTTATTCAGCGTCAGATTGCCAGTCCCGTATTTGCCGATGTTCGAGTGCAGTGCGGAGATCGTCGCGTTCGCGATGTTTCCCGTACCGACGGCACTGGTACTCACGCCGAAATTTAATTCTTTATTGTTGGCGGTGAGAGTTCCGCTGGTAATGTTGAGCGCACCGGTCGTATTGCTTCCGACCGAGATCGTGTCTGCCGTGGAGACAGACCCGCCGTTAATGTTCAGAGTGCCGTTTCCGCTGATGCCGTTGTTGGTGCCATCGCCGATGGTCATGTGTTTTGAGGAAAAAATGGATCCTCCGTTGAGCGTGTACGTACCCTTCGTCCAGAAACCGATGGTGATCCAGCCCGCATTGACGGTACCTCCGTTCTGGATCATTTCGCCGCTTCCGGCTCCGCGGTTGCCGACGCAGAAGTATTTGGCCACATCTACGTTCAGCGTTCCGCCGTTCATGACCATTTTTCCGGACGTGCCGTCAAGACCTCCGATGTCGAAATCGGAAACGATGGTGAGCGTTCCGCTGTTGAGCGTGAGCGTTGGGATGCTGTTCGCGGGGCCGGAGACGAGTTTGAGGCCGGTGAGCGTACCGCCTTCCACCATGACGTTCGTACTTGCATGGTCAAGATTCAGCGTACCGCCCGCGATCACGTTGATCGTCTGTGCGCCGAGTGCGGTCGTGCCGGTGGCGTTCACGACGGCGGATCCGGAAGCATTTCCCGTGCCGATGGTGAGCGACTTCACGACAGGAGACGCCGCCATGGTCATGGTTCCTCCCTGAACGAAGGCGTGGGAGTTCGCAGTCAGTGTGCCGGCCGTTCCCGTTTCGGTCACCCAGCCCGCGTCGGTCCAGTTCCCGGTTCCGGAGGACCAGATGTACCCGGCGGCGTTATTGCGCATCATGTCGGAGTACGTCGCCATTTCGCCGGCCGTCAGCGCGCGGTTGAAGACGCGGATCTCGCCAATGTCGCCGGCGTACCAGCCGCCGTCCGATGCATAGTGGCTCATTCTGCCGATAAACATTCCGACATCATTGCGTGCGTATTCTGTATTTGTTTTCGAGGCGGAAAGCGTTCCGTTTACCCAGCTTCCGACGTTTGTTCCGCTGACCGTCATTCCCGCGACTGCATTCGTGCCGACTGGGACCGTAACGGCAGAGTCGACTGTTACGCCGCTGCCCTTCACCACACCATGACCGGCAACTACGTGTCCCTGCGCATCATATCCGAGGCCCCAATCGTAGGTCTGTCCCCCCTCTTCGGCTCCAAGAAGACCGGAATCCTGGTAGAACTGATTGTTCCCCGTCGAACCAGGTGCGCTGGGCGTGAAATCGACGAGGAGGGTGAAGTCGGAAAGGCCCGCGACCGGATTGTCCGCGACCGTGAAGAACGCGCCGGGATCCCCGTGTGCACTTCCGGAACGGGTGAAGGTCACGCCGTTTCCTGCCTGGTTGAGGTAGGGGTAAATACCTTCTCCGCCGTCATTCGCGACAGCCTGGATCCCGGAAATACGGTCCGTCCAGTTGGCGGCGGTTCCCTGATTCGTGTTCGTGAAATCTTCCGCGACCCACCACGCGGTGAGACCGTTTACCGTCTGCGCGGAAACGTTTTGCGAAACGGCATGGGAAACCAAAAGGGAACCAAGGCACGCAGCCAGTAAAATTGCAGTCGTCTTCTTTTTCATGTTTTGTCCTGAATGTAGTCTTGTCCTGGGACAATAAAATGGTACGCAGACCAATCAAAAAACTCAAATACAAAATTTAGTATACGCAAAGAAAGCAGAATGTCAATCAATTTTTATGAGATTTTTGCATTTTTTGGTGTTTTTTGTGAAATTATTCAAGAATATGCCGATTTTCCGTGATTTGCCGGGAATTTGCATCCTGACAAAAAACGGGCTTCCGAAAGGGGATGGACTTCCGGAAGCGGGAAACGCTAGCGTTTGGGGCGGATGGTGAGCGTCGGACCGTCCAGTTGCGCCTCGCAATCGGTTTCCGCGGCCATCATGGAGAAAAGCTCCTCAAGCGAGGCTTTATCTGCGGTGATTTCGACGTGTTTCGCCGGATCGATCCCCGCACTGCGGAGTGCGTCTTCGTCCGCCTCAAGCGTCAGACCATACTGGGAGCAAAGAGCCTTGACGTAGGGAAGGAACGGCCCTTTCACGGTCCCGGAAACCGACTCGCCGGGTTTCAGACCGTAGGAGCGTGCTGGATTCTGGGAGGCCTGCGTCCGTTTCGCAGACTGTCGGGATGCCGTCTGTCGGGACTCTGTACGTTCTGCTGTTTCGGTATTGCGGGATATTCCGGAAACGGAACGTTCAGCGAGAGATTCGTGGACTTCCAGCGTACCGCGAACGAGAATTTTGGTCCCTTTCTGCATGGTGCGCGTGCCGGGGATGTTTCGGACTGCCGCAAGCTGTTCCCCTGAAATTTCAGATGCGGAGTACGTACGGGAAATGAGGATGGATCCCGGATCGAACGGAACGATCTTCACGCCTTCCGGAGTGAATTCCAGCGTGAGGTCAAACTGCATGAGGATCAGCAGTGCGGCATCGAGTCCCGAAATGTGCATCGGAGACCGTTCGGGCCAGAGATCGTGCGGGAGTTTGGAGAGATCCCGGATCTCGAACTTCATCGTTTGAGCGAGTTTTTCCAGGATGGCCTTTGGTTCTGTGAGATGATCCCAAGCGATCGAACGCTCCATCAGCCATTTTTTCTGGCTGGAAGACGAAAGATTTTCGCGAAGCTCCAGCCGTTTTTTGGCGAGAAGTGTCCGGAGCAGGAAGGCCGTATTTTCCGGAGCGGTGAAGAGAAGGTCGTCCGTCAGCCGCGAAACACGGAAAGGAGATGGACGAAGTCCTTCCTGAAGGATCTGCTCTGCCTCTGCGTTCTGAAATGCCCCGGAAACTGGAAATGCAGGATCAATACGCCGATCGAGCCAGAGCATTTGCCCGGACTGCCGCTCCAGTGTCGTGAGTGCTTCGCGGATGGGTGTTTCGTCCCATAGCACCCCGGTTTTTCGAGTTGGTTCCGGATCATTCCGAATGCTCGAAATGGAGACGGCACCTTTTCCGCCTTCGGGTGCAGCCGCGGCAGTCCATCCCTCTCCCGGAAGAAAGAGTGCCAATGAAATACCGAGGAATACTCCGGGGGCCAAAACCGTAAATCGCTGAACGAATTTCATGTCGGGGAACTCCTGCTCTCAGCCGGACTCTGCCAATAAAATGCACATTCTCCCGCCTGTTCCCGCAGGATCTTCTTTGGGGCGTTTCCGGCATGGAAAAATGTGCGGACTCTCTTTCTGTTTGGGGATCATGATCCGCTTATTCTGTTTTTCGGTCAAAAAACCGGCAGGAATGAAGGATTTCTTTTTGAGAAATTCGCAGAACTTTGCGGATTCCTCTTGCACCGGATCGGAATTTTGTGTATGATGGGACAAATAAACCGGTTTTCTCTCCGTTGGGAGGGGCTGGACCGGTTCGCAGTTTCCGTTTTTGTTTTGGTTTCCGTTTTGAACGTTGACCGTTCCTCCGTTTTCATGAAGCACGTTCCCGTTTCCATGCAGAAAATTTTGTGCCGTTTTTTCGGAACCGCATTCCGTTTCAGTACGGATGTTCCGAAACAAACGGCAGAGGAGCGTGTGTCTGCGATTTCGGGAGGCTTTCCGGTGCTGAAAAATGAGGAACGTTCGGTCTCCGGAAATTTTGAAGGCCGACGGCGTTTTCTCGCGCTGCTTTTCGGTGGGTCGGCTGCGTGTGTTTGCGGAACAGGATGCCAGTCGATGCGCTTGAATCGTGCGTCCTATTCGACTTTTGAAGGTTCTGGACCTTCCGGAGGAAATGCACAGAATCCGCTTGAAGTTCGCGGAGATCTGGAACCGTTCCAGGTCTGGGAGACCGTCGTGGATGTCGTGCGTCTCTATTTTGACCGGATCGTTTACGAGTATCCGTGCCAGAAACGCGGCGATATTATTCTGGAGGGACTTCTTGAAACGAAACCCCAGATCGGCTCGACCTGTTTTGAGCCTTGGCGCCGGGATTCCGTGACTGCGTCCGATCGTCAGTACGCGACGGTCCAAACGATCCGCCGAACTGCAAAAGTCAGAGTCCGGTTCGCAGATGGGCACTATCTCATTCATGTGAGCGTTAAAAAGGAACTGGAAGATCCTGCGCAGCCGCTTCATATGCGGCTTCCCTCCGCGACCTTTCGGCTCGATACCAAGATCGATGACCGCAAAGATCCCATCGGTGTTCAGGATAGCCATGAGGGCTGGATCCCCCAGAAACGCGATTATGCGCTGGAGCTGAGTATTCTGAATCAGATCCAGTTCCGGCTGAATCGGACGAATTGAATTTTTGAGACGGCCTGATGCTGGCGAAAACGGAACGGAGACCGGGATGAAGCGGAAGCCGGGATGTTCGGCAGATCGTAAATTTTGATTTTCAGACTTTTTTTAGGGAATTTTTATGGCGTACCAGGTTTCACGCGAAATCGAATTTTGCTATGGACACCGTTTGCCGAATCACGGCGGAAAATGCCGATTTCTGCACGGACATAATGGACGGGTCGAGATCCTGATCGAGGCCGAACGACTGGATCCGGACGGCATGGTCCTGGATTTTGGTGAGATCCGTTCCGGAATCGAGAAGTGGATCGATGAGGAACTGGACCACCACACGCTGCTTTTTCAGGAGGATCCGCTCGTTCCGCTCCTGAAGGATGCCGGCCAGAAGGTCGTGGTGATGGATGCGATCCCTACGGCAGAAAATATCGCGAAGTTCATTTGCCTGAAAGGACGGGAGATGGGACTCAATATCGTCCAGGTCCGCGTGTGGGAAACATCGAAAAATTCGGCAGTTTATTCAGCGGAATGCTGAAACCGGAAAGCTGGGAAAATATGCGAAAACGCCGTCTCCCGAAATGGAGAAAGCGGGTTCTCCTACACTTGGGGAAAACCCGCTTTTTTCATGGACTTTCATTAGAAAAAGGCGCGTCCGTTCAGATACGCGGACGGCCATTTCTGTTTTGATGAACCATTGAAATCCCGGAA
The DNA here is from genome assembly GCA_964599445.1 of uncultured Planctomycetaceae bacterium. Lineage (GTDB taxonomy): Bacteria > Planctomycetota > Planctomycetia > Pirellulales > Thermoguttaceae > RGIG3701. The sequence continues at coordinate 6,475 of CAZRGJ010000160.1, forward strand.
CGTT
>CAZRGJ010000161.1:0-6474 GCA_964599445.1 uncultured Planctomycetaceae bacterium
GGCCATGTTTCTGAAACACGGGATGCTGTATACTGTTTGGTGTTTCGGTGGGAGGGGGAAGTGTTTCCGCTGGATTTCTGTTTCGGAGCAAAATGGTTTCCCGGTTTAAAAATTTTGAGGAAATTTTGAAAAAGAAAAGCCGGTCCCCCTTTACAAAACAGGCAGTGTGCGGTATGATATGAATTAAGGCTGAATCTTTGTTCCGCCATTTTGTTCTGTTTTTCGTTGAATCATGTGAGTGCTGAGGTTTAGATTTATGTTTGAGAAGGCAAAAGCTTTTTTCCGCAACCTGTTTGGCGGCAGCAACGGTAAGGAATTTGAAGATCTCAAGGAGAACGTCGCGTTTCAGGTCCAGATGAAGGACGAGGTCCCGTATTCGTTTCGTGTTTTCGTCTTTGACGGAACTTGTTTTCTGGGACCGCTTGCCGATCTTTCGGAGCGTGAGATCCGGGACGGGCTGACCTGCTGGGCGTTTCTTGAAGGGGCGGTCGATGTTCGGCTGACGATGCCGTTCAAAAATGGTCTGGTTTTGGAAACACATGCTCCGATCCATCTCCTTCCGTGTGCCGGACTTGGGGCTTTTCTTGCAGGACGTACCCAGCTGACCCGCGGTGAACTGGCGTCCTGGGTGCAGAGGCGTTTCGAGCGTTTCGCCGAGATGGTGCGCACGCCGAAAGAAAAGTTTATCTCTCTGGAAACGGAGGCGAGGACGCAGCTTGCGGCAAATTTCACGCTTCTTCTTTCTGGAACCGGGATCGAGTGCCGGAATTTCTCCCCTTTTTTGCCGGTGGATGCCGTTTCGAACGTGAAGTCTGAGGAAGTCGATGAGGAACTGAAGGCCGAGGTCGAAAAAGTAAATACTCCGGAGGATTGGCGGAACTTTGTTTCGGAAGTCCAGACTGCGGGTGTGCCGATGACGTCCGAGACGCTTGGAAAATGGAATGGACTTGGCGAATCGCTCCTGGGAAAGACGATCTCTTCGCAGGAATGTGTCGCTGGGATCCGGAAACTTGCGGAGGATGCTGCACAGGAGATCCAGGTCAATGAATCGTACTGGAATCCGCTTTCTCTCCGTTTGCGTCTTGGCCTGGAGGCCGGTGAAAGTGAGACGGGTGCCCCGGAAGTACAGCGAGATGCTTTTCAGGTCGAGGTCCCGAAGTCGCGGAGACCGAAGAAGGGGTTTTTCTTCACGGACTATGTGGAGCTGGATCAGGATCTGCGGTCTTTCATCCGAACGAAGATCCAGACGGCGGCCATTCAGATGGAGTTTGCCCAGCGAAGAGCGAAAAATGTGCGTCTGGAGACGAAATTGCGTCTGATGCGCAAGTCGCTTGCCGAAACGCTGGAGATCCTGGAGTGTGTGCCGAAGCTGGATTCCAATACCCGGGCACTGCGTGTGGAAAAGGATGACCTTAAACGGCTGGCTCAGGTGCTCGATCAGGCCGTCACGGCTGCGGAGTATCTGGAAGCTGCATTGAACGCCAATGATGTTTTTCGTGGAGAGACCGTGCCGGAGGTTCTGGAGGATGCCGTGGAAATGCTCCGGAAAAAGATCACGGAACGCTGCACTATCCGCTAATGCAGAAGGAAAGCGGAACGGTATTCGCCTGGCCGACAATAAAAGCAGGTTAAATATAAAAGCACAAAAAATTAAAATAAAAATAAAAAGGAGACTTCCATGATCCATGAAATGAAACTTGACGCGAACCTTCTTGCCCGGAAAGAACGGATCCAGCCCGGATTCTTCTCGCTCTGTGAGGATGTGGATATTCCACAGGGGGTGAATGCCGTCGTTTGGGAAAAAGGACAGAACTGCGGCGAGATCGGCGCAGGACGGCATCGCATGTCCACTTTTTTGGATAGACTTTTCCTTAAGTCGGACAAAGAGCAGGTCATTTATGCCGTGAACAGTGCGTTCTTTCCGATCTCCTATTCCGGAAAATTTCTCACGAAGGAGTGTGTGGCGGTCGACTGTACCGTTTCGGTGGACTATACGGTAGAGAACCGGTTCCTCTTCCTCAGCAATCTCTTTGGTCCGCGGGAAACGTACACGAAAGATGAGTTCAATGCGGATACTCAGGAGATCGTTCTGGCGGCGATCCGCGATTCCATCGTGAAATACGGCGTGAAGGAACTGGCTGACGAGGAATTTCGACAGTATTTCGTCACGACGCTCGACAGTGCGATCACGACCGTCCTTGGACGATACGGGATCCGATTCCATGAGGCGCGTATCGTGTCGCTTTCCTGGGAGGGAATGGATACGCAGAACGAGAGCCGCAGCCGTATCTGGATGACGAAAGAAGGTCAGGCGATCCGCAAAGAGAAATGGGAAGCGGAAACGCAGGCGCGTCTGGATGAGATCTCGCATGAAGAAAAGGTCAACGATCTCGACATGCTGGCGAAGCAGACGTCTGCGGACCGGCAGGATGCGGAACTGACGTTTGCGCGCCGGAAAGTGGAGCAGCAGAAGACGCTCCGGCAGATCGTTCAGTCGCAGGAATTCGACAAAATCACGACAGAAGCCGAGATGGAGCAGTTTCTTTTCGAGCAGGAAAAAGCGGGACTTCTCCGCGAAAATGAACGGAAAGAGCTTCTTAAGGAGATGGAGAAACAGAATGTCGAGGCAGACAAACGCCGGGATTTCCTGCTTGCCCAGTTCGACATTCAGATGGAGCGTCAGCTTGAAACGGAAAAGAACGAGTACATTTTCCGCTCACGCATGACGGCTTTGGAACAGGAAGAGGCATTGGCTCGGAAGGTCGCGTCGATGGAAAATGACGCGTGGCTGCGTTTCGTGCAGGAAGAAAAAGCGAAACGGCTCGAAAAGAAAACGAGTCTGGTCGAACAGCTTGGGATCGAGCAGGCATTCACGGAAGTGGAGCTGGAAAAGGCGATTCGTCAGCTTCGCTTTGACAAGATCGATGCCGAGCGTAAGGCACTCGAGCAGGATACACAGCTGGCCAGTTGGAAAAAGACGGAAGAGCTGAAGCTCGAGATCCAGAACAGGACCTGGACGGATCAGATTGAGAAGACGGCTGCGCTCAATCGATTGAACCGCGAACAGCAGCAGTTTGATTCTGAGGTCTGGGAACGCAAGACGAAGCTGGAAGCCGAGATCGAGCGGACGAAGACGCTGGATACCCAGAAATTCGAGCTGGATCGTCTGCGTATTCTTCAGACTTTTGGAAAAGATGCGGTCCTCTCGACGCTGACGCCGGAGCAGGCGGCCGTTTATGCTTCGGTGAACGCTCCGGCAGGAACGCAGACGGCAGATGCTGCGCGTCTGGAAGAGGTTCAGAAGGCGAAAGACGAGCAGGCTGCGATGATGCGGGATTTCATGCAGATGCAGGAACGCATGATGGGACAGTTCATGCAGAATGGAAATCCGGCACCGCAGCCGGTCATCGTGACGGGAACGGGACAGCCGGTCTACGGTGGTGCGGCAGTTCCCGGCTCGACGCCTGTGGAACCGAAGCGCGTCGTCATTTGCCCCGGATGTCGTGCGGAAGTGCAGGAAAATGCGAAATTCTGCCTTAACTGCGGTAAAGAACTTTAAGCTGCGCTGCAATTTGCGGCATGAGAGAATGTTTCAGTCCCCGAAGTGTCCGCGAGAGCCGGGGACTGAGGTTTTTTAAGGAGCATTGAATCAAATGAATGATTTTCTGTTGATCAAAGTGGACTGGAACGGGAAACTTGAGCCAGGGAAGGCACTGTCTCCCACGTTTACGTTCAGCGGTGTTGGACTTACGTGTCCGGTGAGTGTTTCGTGCAAAATGGAACGTTTTAAGACGGCCGGTTGGGATGAAGAGCCGGCGATGTATTCCGTCACCGGCGGTAAAGGATGGTATTTTCAACAGCCGATGACGATTCCGGAGAATGCCGCTCGTGGGAAGTATTTCATCAACGTTGATGCTGTTTTTCAAAAAGAAGATCCGGATCTTCCGGGATCCATTCAGGAGATCAGCTATCATGCGCCGATCGAGTTTGAGATCCGCAAGAATAAGGGGAACGAACCGTTGGTCATTCGGGCGACTGGGAATGCCGTCATCAACACGCAGGGAATGGACTGGAACCGCTACGAACGCGATATCGTGATCGAGGCGGATAAAAATGCGATCGTGAATCTGTCGCAGAATCAACTTTTGAATCCATCCCAACCTGGCCCTTCTTCGGCAGGTCGCGGTGAAACGGATGGCAATACGACGGAACCGTGGCTTTTCAAATTCGAGCCGATCGGTGTTGGTGTGATTCCGCCGCCGCGTGACACGCTCCTTTTGACGGCGGAAGTGAACGGAAAAACGTATTTCTACCACATCTGCGCGAAACCGAAGATCATTCTGGGACGCGGACATAAGACTCAGAATATCGATTTCGTCTATCGATTTTATCGCGAGTCGGATGAGGATCTGGATGCACGCTACGCGAGTCTGTTTTTTTCGGGAAGCCATCTGGAGCTTCGGGTCGGAAAAGATCTTGCCTTTACGTCCTCCGGTCGCTTGGGAACAGAACTGATTTGCCATACTCCAGGGAATCAGTCGGAAAAATGTTCTCTTGTGCCTGGGGTGGTGAATTCGCACTATACTGTTTCCGATTTGAAAACAAAACGCCTAGAGCTTGTTTTGGCGGACATTGGTCATTTGGAGATGAAAGGGTACTGTGATCCCGGAACGGCGGATCTGGAGACCGTACTTCAGAAGAGTGCGCAAAATCCGATGGCCGTGAATCCATTTTGGAGGATCGGAACGGATGCCGGAGTTGATGTGCTGGTTCTGAAACGTCTGAAAAAACTGACGTTCAATTTCGAGACAGCCAAGCGTGCTATGAGCGACCAGAATATTGATATTCAGAAGCTGGATTTTGAGAAATCGTGCTGGAAAGAGGATCCGTATTGCGATACGGACACTTACCTCTTTATTTTGCGGGCAGCGACGATTGGGACGGCAAGCGGTTCGATCGCTCCTCCTGGTGCGGTGGAGATGAATCTCCGCCATGCTGCTGTCTACTTTTACGGGGGACGGTTTGGTCTCGTGAACTACGACAGGAATCCGTTTAATTACCGGGTCCAGGGGACTGTGCGTCCGCTGCGAAACGGAGAGTGTACTTTTCTGGTGCCGGGGATGACGTTTGAGATCGGAAACGTGAAATTCCACGTCTTTGAGAGCTACTGTTCGTGGCTCAAAATGCAGCGAAACATCCGCAAGCAGAAGGAAAACGAGAAAGCGGTTGCCGAGCGTCGGGAAACGCTTTCGCAGATGCCGTCGGCAGAGAACGTCTCTCAGGCGACGCTTTAAGTTTCCGAGGGGCAAAGACGCAAACGGGATAAAAAAGGGAACCGCCAGTGAAGACGGTTCCTTTTTTCATAGAATGTTGGGAGAAAATGAAACGTTTAGAGCCCCAGCACCTTTCGCATGACGGGTTCCATGGCGTTTGCCTGCCAGTAGAATCCGTAGTCGTTCGGATGCGAATTGTCGACGGTGCCTTCTCCGTCCGGCGGGAGCAGGATGTCGCCCTCGATGTACGAGAGACCCTGAATTCCTGCATCGAGCATCCTCTGGTACTCTTTTTTCATGGCGGCATGGTTGGCGTCGTGGTGATTTTTGCGTCCCTCATCCATCCACGCGACCGGAGCGCGGCGGTCTTCAACGAGGATGATCGGGGTATCGGGGCGTTTTTCACGCAGGCGTTTCACGAAATTGAACGCACGTTCCGTCACGAGGACCGGCTGCATGTTGGGGAGGCAATCCAGAACGTAGACGCACGGATCCAGTTCCGCGAAGGCGTCTGCCATGACCTCTTCCATTTTTCCGCATCCGGAGAAACCGAAGTTCCAGTGCGGAATATCGAGCCGGCGGGAAAGGACGGCCGGATGCGGCATTCCGGGACGCGAGGCGCACGCACCATGACAGATCGACGTGCCGTAGAAGAGGATCGGTTTCTTCGTGACCGGCACGATGGAGAATGTGCTGCCTTCCGTGACGCCGATCTCCGCTTTCACCACCCCGTTGTAGAGCGGGAAGTACATGATATACTCGCGTTCCTTGCCGTCGTCCGGGATCCCCGTGCCGATGAGTACTTCCGCTTTCTTGCCTTTTTGGACGGCACTGACGTAACGCCAGGTTCCTTTTTCGTCGCGGCAGTAGAGGTCGAAACCGCTCACGCCGACCTGTGCCATGTGCCACATGCTGAGATTTGCCCGGGTGTTTTCGTATCGGATCCAGATCTGGCGCGAATTCGTTTTGAAATGTGCCGCCATGCCTGCCGAGTGAAGCGAATTTCCGCGGACTCCGCCCGGGATCTTCTCCATCCAGCGTTTGGGGAAGCGGTCGTACGGTCGGAGACGTTCTTCATTTTCCCACGCACGGCCTTCAAGAGGGAGTTTTTCGAAATCGAACCACGCTTTGCCGTCCGCAGTGCTTGTGGGAGTGAGTGAAGGTGCGGCATTTGAGTCGGCGTTCGCAGTAGTCAGACCTA
>CAZRGJ010000162.1:0-6458 GCA_964599445.1 uncultured Planctomycetaceae bacterium
GATCGATATTTCCGCCGATCTGAAGATCAACACGCTGCAGGGGAATGAGAAACCGAACGCTCGCGGTATCGGCATTGGTTTTTCTCGTGAGGGAGTTGGCTTGCAGACAGAATCCGGAGTTGGTTTCAATGGCCTGGTCCTGAATCCTGCCGGAGAGCTGATGTTCTACGAAAACGCGGAGGGCGGTTTGGTCTCTGAAGCGAAGATCACGGAATCGATCGCGTATCTTTCGGAAGACGGTTCTGCATTCAGTGCCAATGAATGGTATGAGCTGGGCATGACGCTTGCGTTTTCTGAGGACGGTGAAACGGCAACGCTCGTAGGAGTCGGTCTTGAAGGTTCGGTCGCGGATTACTCGACGCTTCTTGGCGCGACGTTTGAGACGACGGATCTTTTCGCGATCCTTTCCTCCTCGGCGCAGAGCTGGAATTACTATGGATTCGTGGATAATCTCCGCGTGTCGGAATACGTTCCGGAACCCTCAACGTGGGCGCTTCTGGTCCTCGGCAGCAGTTCGCTCCTCCTTCTCCGCCGCCGCAAGGGGCAGAAACAGACCGCCTGAACTTTTTAATACTTTCCGCCTCAAGAGACCGCGCGCCTCTTGAGGCTTTTTTTGTGTTCTTTTCTTCTCTTTTTTTTCGAAACGGTATTTTTTTGAGAAAATTCTTGACATTCCCTTTTTTCATGGTAGAATAGAAGAGACTGAATAGCAAGAGGAGAGTCGAAAATGAAAATCGAATATTTGGAAGTCGAGAACTTTAAGGTCTTTCGGCAGATCAAAGTCGAAAAGATTCCCGGTTTTGCCGTCTTTGTGGGACGGAACGGTGCGGGGAAATCTACGTTTTTCGATATTTTCGGTTTTCTTCAGGATTGCCTGAAACAGAACGTCAGTATGGCACTGGAACGGCGCGGCGGATTTCAGGAAGTCCGTTCCAGAGATCAGGACGGAGATATTCACTTCACTCTGAAATTTCGAACCGACGGCAAATCACCGCTGATCAGCTACGAGTTGCGTCTTGGAGCAGATGAGAATGGTGTGCCGGTCGTGAAGCATGAACATCTGGGCTTTCGGCGCGGTTCCAAGGGCCAGCCATGGACAGTTCTGGATTTCCAGGAAGGTGTCGGCCGAGCGATCGAAGGCGATATAAAAACACTTGAAGATGCCAAAAAAATCAAAGAACGAGTTGAGCAGCGGCTTGATCCTCCGGATATTCTTGCCGTGAGCGCATTGGGGAAACTGAAGGATTTTCATGCGGTTTCGAGTCTCCGGCGTCTGATCGAAGATTGGAGTGTGTATGATCTCCATATTGACGAAGCACGGAATCGTGTAAGAAACGGAGCTGCGGATACACTCGTACAAACCGGTGAGAATCTGGCACTGGTCGCGAAATCTCTCTACGAAAAACACCCGGAGAGATTTCAGAAGATCCTGAAAAAGATGGAGGAACGCATTCAGGGGATCCGAGAAGTCAAGGCGGAAGTGACGCTCGACAACTACCTTGTTCTTCGGTTTCAGGATCGCGCGTTCAAAACGCCGTTTACGGGCAACTATGTGTCGGACGGCACGATGAAAATGTTTACGTACCTCGTCCTTCTTCATTCGCCCAAACACCCTGCGCTTTTGTGCATTGAGGAGCCGGAAAATCAGCTTTATCCGGAACTTCTCGGGGATTTGGCTGAAGAATTTCGGGAGTACTCGGCAGAAGGCGGGCAGGTCTTCATTTCAACGCATTCGCCGGATTTCCTGAACGTCGTTCATCCGAAAGAAGTCTTCTGTCTGTTCAAAAAAGATGGTTTCACGACAGTCCGAAAGGCAGCAGGCGACGCGAATATCCTTTCTCTCATTAACGGCGGCGATATGCTCGGCAGCTTGTGGAGGCAGGGAATTTTGATGTCGGAAGCAGGTGAGCCGTGAAGATCATTTTTCTGACAGAAGAACCGTCCATGGCTGAGTTTTTGAAGCAGATCCTCCCGAAGATCCTGCCGGAGGAGATCCATTTTCAAATCGTGCCGCATGAGGGGATCGGAGAACTGAAAAATCCATTCCCGTGAAACTTCGTCATTGGAGTGAAGCGGAAGATGTGCGTTTCATGATCGTTCTGGACCGGGATTCCCATGACTGCATCGCGCTGAAAGAGGAAATTCGTGCTCTGTGCTGCGGTACGGTTCATGATTTCCGTATCCGGATCGCGTGTCAGGAGCTTGAGGCGTGGTATTTTGGGGATCTTGCGGCAGTTTCCGCGGCTTACGGGAAAGACGTCACGAAATATGCCCGTCAGAAAAAATACCGTATGCCGGATGAGATACGTGATCCCAAGGAAACGCTGAAAAGGCTCCTTCCGGAACATCGTTTTCAGCGGGAAGGCGCACGCCGGATCGGGGAATTTTTTAACGCGGAACAAAACACTTCCAAAAGTTTCCAGGTTTTTCTTGCCGGAGTCAGGTCACTGGCTGAACTTGGCGGTGAATTGAGATAAGAGAGGCACAGATGCTGGCTTTTCGGCAAAAAAGTGAAAAATATTTTGCCGTTAAATTGCCGAAGATTTTTGAGGATCTTGAAATTTTGACCTAAAAGAGGGGAGATTCACGGCAGAAGTGCCGTTTTAGGGATTTTTATCGGCAAAACGTGCCGAAGTCCTCCTTGAAATTTACCGATAATCGGGTAAAATGAAAAAATGTTCCGGAGTTTTTTGTTTTCTCCGGCATCCTGGCGGCCAACTCCGTATGTTGGACGTGAAAGTTCCTTTTTTTACTCGAAATTTCGAAGGAGTCAACGATGTCTCAGTATTTGGATTCCGTGATGGAAACCGTCATCAAACGTAACGCCGGCGAAGCTGAATTCCATCAGGCCGTGAAAGAAGTTCTGGAAACGATCGCTCCGGTGCTCGAAAAACGTCCGGAATTCGTGAAAGCGAAGATCGTTGACCGTATCGTGGAACCGGAACGTCAGATCGTTTTCCGTGTCCCGTGGGTGGACGACAATGGCGACGTGCAGGTCAACCGCGGTTTCCGCGTCCAGTTCAACTCGGCCATCGGTCCGTACAAAGGCGGTATCCGTCTTCATCCGTCCGTTTACCTCGGCATCATCAAATTCCTCGGTTTCGAGCAGATCTTCAAGAACGCGCTGACCACCACGCCGATCGGCGGCGGCAAAGGCGGTTCCGACTTCGACCCGAAGGGGAAGAGCGACCGTGAAGTGATGTCGTTCTGCCAGAGCTTCATGAACGAAATGTTCCGTCACGTTGGTCCCGACACGGACGTTCCGGCCGGCGACATTGGAACGGGGGCGCGCGAGATCGGGTACATGTTCGGCCAGTACAAGCGTCTGACCAACACGTTCACGGGCGTTCTGACGGGGAAAGGCCTCACGTGGGGCGGTTCTCTGGCCCGTAAGGAAGCGACCGGTTTCGGTCTCGTCTACTATGCGACCCGTATGCTTCAGGATGCCGGTACGGACTGGAACGGCAAGAAAGTCGTCATCTCCGGTTCCGGAAACGTCGCGATCTACGCGAATCAGAAAGCCGCGAGCCTCGGCGCGAAAGTCATCGCCATGTCCGACTCGAACGGATACATTGTGGACGAAGCGGGGATCAACCTCGACATCATCAAGGAGATCAAGGAAGTCCGCCGTGCCCGCATTAAGGAATACGCCGACCTGGTTCCGGGTTCCCAGTATGTGGAAGGCTGCCGCGGCATCTGGAGCGTTCCGTGCGACGTGGCTCTTCCGTGCGCGACGCAGAACGAACTGAACGGCGACGAAGCCGCCATCCTGGTCCGCAACGGCTGCAAATTCCTCGCGGAAGGCGCGAACATGCCGAGCACTCCGGACGCCATCGCCACCCTGCAGGGGAACGGCGTCGTCTTCGGTCCGGCCAAAGCCGCGAACGCGGGCGGTGTTTCCACCTCTTCGCTGGAAATGACGCAGAACAGCATCCGTCTCTCTTGGTCGTTTGACGAAGTGGACGAAAAACTCCACGGCATCATGAACAAGATCTACGATCAGTGCACCGGTGCCGCGGAAGCCTACGGCGAAAAGGGCAACCTGGCCGCCGGCGCGAATATCGCCGGTTTCCTGAAAGTCGCGGAAGCCATGCTGGCTCAGGGGGTCGTCTGAGCCGCATTGGACTGAAGAAATTTTCTGTATGAGCAAAACGTCGGCATTTTCTTTTGTGCCGGCGTTTTTTGTGAAACGAAAGAGGCTCCCCATGGATAAAAAAGACCGAAAGAAGATCGAGATCCTGCGTGTGCTGAAGGAAGAGGGAAAACTGCTCACTTCGGCACAGATCGTGGAGATCCTGCATTCCGCAGGGGTCAGCTACAGTGAACGGGCCGTCCGAATGTACCTTCAGAGCATGGATCAGGAAGGTCTGACCCAGCCCCAGGGACGAAAGGGACGGAGCATCACTTCCGCCGGGCTGCGCGAGCTTCAGGAAAACGACGGAGAGCGCGGTCTCGGATTCCTTTCGGCCAAGATCGACCGGATGACGTACCGAATGTCCTTTGACCTGCCGACCTGTTCGGGAGAGGTCATCGTCAATATGTCGATTTTGCCGGTCTGCGACCTTCTGGAGTGTCTCGACGACATCTGCCGCGTTTTCCAGCACGGATACGCCATGGGAGAAATGGTCTCGCTCCTGCGGCCGGGCGAAAACTGGCAGGGGACGGTCATTCCGCCGGGGCATGTCGGATTCTGCACGGTCTGCTCCGTCACGTTCAACGGCGTGCTTCTGAAACACGGCATTCCGATGCTTTCGCGGTTCAGCGGGCTTTTGGAGCTGGAAAACTCCAAACCCTCACGTTTTACCGAGATCATCAATTACAATGCGACGACCGTGGACCCGCTGGCCATCTTCATTCGCGCGGGGATGACGAACTACCGCGACGCGCTTCGGACGGGGAATGGTCTGATCGGCGCGGCGTTTCGTGAATTGCCGGACGAAAGCCGGTCGCGGGTGGAGGGGATCATCGAGCGGATGGAGAAGATCGGGCTGGGCGGATTCCTGAAATTCGGACTCCCGAACCAGTCGATCCTCGGCATCCCGGTGAGCGAAGGGTACGTCGGCGCGATCGTAGTCGGCGGTCTGAATCCCATCGCGGTACTCGTCGAAGCGGGAAAACCCGTCTTCCGTTCCTGGGCCATCTCCGGCCTGATGGACTACCATAAACTCTTCCACTACACGGAACTCCCCGCCCGGCTTCGGGAAGTGTAAACTGAAAAACGGCATTCAATGTCACATGCTGGAAGCCGTTTGAGGGACGATGCGCCCTTCAAAATAGAATTTCTATTTGATCCGTTGATTTGTGTTTGATTTTTACGCATCTGGAGCGTAAATTTTAAAGAAAATCCTTTCTGGATTATTGACAAATATATATAATTTACAATATTGGAACCTCCTCCGGCACGATTTTATGAGGAAAATGGAGGAATTTGGGAAATTTTTATTCAAAATTTTCTTAAAAAAGCAGGATCCTGTAACACAGTCGCGTTCTGTTCTGCAGAGAGACCCTATTTTACCTGGAGAATTTATGAAACGGATCATTTTCACATTTGTACTTACCCTCCTGTTCACAGTCTGCGCCTTCGCGCAGGATGGGGTGATGAGGACCTGGACGGATGTGGAAGGACATCAGGTAAATGGTATTTACGTTAGTCTTAGTTCAGATCGGGAATTTATTCGTTTACGTATTGATGGAAAAGCCCGCCGTTGGCGTTTGGAAAATTTCAGTGATGCTGATTTGGTTTTTATTGGAAAGCAGGGAGAGGAAGAACGAGAAGTCGTGCTTGCAGTTCGGCCTCATCTTGCGGATGTTCTTCCAAGATCTGCGCCCATTTCCCCAAACCATAATGAAGATGAAATAGATAATGCTAAAACAATTCGAGTGATTCGAGCAAAAGGGGTAGGAGAAACTCCAGAAGAAGCCAGGAAAGTTGCATTGAGCAGCGCAGTTCAGGAAGCTGCGGGTACTTTTGTAAATACCAAAACACACGTCAACAATGATGAGGTAATGCAGCAGATCCTCACATACAGTGGCGCATATGTTGAAACCAGCAAGGTCATTTCTACATCTCAAAAGGATGGGCTTTACACGGTTATTGTTTTGGCTAAAATCAGAAAAACTTCAGTTACAGAAAAAATAAATTTTGACAATTCTAAAGTTTTTCCATTGGAAGGTTCCCAACTTGCCGATAAATTAAATTCCAAATTCCGCTCGGAAAGAGACGGTGTAAGGTTTTTAGCAAACTTTCTTTGGGATGAACGGTTTCCGTACTCCTGTATCGAATGCGTTGTTTCTTCTAAACCGATTGTGGAAAACGACGGATATAATATTAAGCTCACGTATTATTGGGGGGTAAGGGTAAATACTGTAAAATATACCGAGTTTATTCGTAAACTCGTTCCGATTCTCGAAAAGACAGCTGTTAATAAAATTTCTTATACATTGGAAAAAATGAAAAG
>CAZRGJ010000163.1:0-6457 GCA_964599445.1 uncultured Planctomycetaceae bacterium
GGCTCACGCCCCAGCCGCGGATCCAGTCGCCGTTCGCGTCAGTCATCAGCTCATCGCGTTCCCATGCTTCGCTGGTCCAGTCGCCGTGTTTGCCGTTAAGGAGCAGGAATTTGGCGGGGTTCATGGAGTCCTGGTAGATGTCGTATCGGCTCGTGAGGACACCTGGCATCGCGTTCATCTCGCGGATCTCCTCCGCACTTCCGCCCGCACTGGCGAGGATCTTCTTCACGCCCATCGACTGAAGTTCACGATAGACGCGGAGTTTATTTCCGCCAAGATACCAGATGTTCGCAGCTCCGATGAGGCGTGCCATTCCCTCTTTCAGTTTCGGATTTATCCGGATCTTTTCCGTAAACGGCACGACCAGACCAATGGAGTCTGCATACTGACGGTAGCGTTTCGCCAATTCCGTCACGCCGGCTTTTTCAAAGAAAACGTAGCGCACCGTGCGTGCGTGACCGAGTTTCTTCATCTGTGCGTCCCACGAGAGCTGTACGCTCAGCGGAGTGTTTTCGGAAACGCTCACGCGGGCATCGTCGCTCGTTTCGATGATGGCGAGATACCCGCTTTTTCCGACGATTTCCCCAGCCTGATTCACCGCGTCCGGATCGGAACCAGCATCCGCAGCAAACGCTTCCTCAAACTGTCCCCAGAATGCCATGCACAGACCATGCCCGCCGTAGGTGATCATGGAGTGCGTCCCCGGTGCTTTTTCCATCACGGGGAAAGAGATCCCTTCATTGACCGGGAGAATGATGCGGTCATTCTCTTTGCTCTGGAAAGCGGGAGGATACGGAAGCGCGGAGGGAAGTTCCAGCTGCGGGTCTCCGGAAACGGTGACGCACAGTTCCGGTTTCCCGGCGTCCAGGGTGAGTTTCCCGGAGAATTCCTTGACCGTCCGGGCATTCAGAGCCGTGAATTCGATCGAGTTCTCCCCGGTCTTCACGTCCTGCACATAAAATGCCTGGGCAGTGTCCGCAGGAGTCCAGGATCTCCCGGATCTTTTATCCAGAACGCGAAACGTACCGCCAACGTTTTCGAACGTGACTTTCAGCGTTTCGTTTTCCAAAACCGTCTCTTTTGCCGTTTCCGGAATGACGATCTCACCGACCTTGCGCAGCGTGTAGTTTCTGAAGCAGACCGCATACTCCCCGCTGTACGCGGTCCCGACGACTCGCGGAATCATGGCGGTCCGTCCCGGCGGAATGATGAAGCGGGTCGTCAGCGTGCGGAACTCCCCGTTCGTTTCGTTCTGGATCTCTCGTGAGCCGTACGTCCAGTTCGTCGTTTCCGTGCCGTTTTCGAGGACGACGCTGATCCCGACGTTTCCTTTTCCGGCGGTCTTCATTTCGCACGTCATTTCGTAGATCTCTCCCGAATGAACGTCCCATTTCCGGCTGCTGTGCGAGCAGAAGTCGGCAGAACCTTTGAAATGAAGGAACTGGGTGTCCGGTTCGTCCGCGGCCGGCGTCAGCGAGATCTCTCCGCTGCGCGCCCAGCAGCGTGAAAATTCAAGTTTCTCCACACTCTCCCATTCCTCCGTGCCCGCAAATACGGAAACCGAAAAGAGAATGGCAAACTGGAAAACCCAAAGGAAGGCGAGCGTTTTTTTCATGGAATGTCCTCCTCATTTCGATTCAGTCGGGTCAGATTTGCTTTTCTTCTTTCTTTCCGGTTTCGGACGCCATCGATTATGGATCCACCAGTACTGTTCCGGAGTACGCCGAATAAGACGCTCAAAGACGTCATTGTACCACTGCGCCATCGCACGCGGCAGGGTCAGTTCCGGACGAAGTTCCGGTTCGAGAAACTCTTCAACACAAATGCGGAATCGGAAAAACTCCTCATTTTGCCGGATCGGCGCAGAAAGCACGACGGGGGCGTTGAATGTGCTGGAAAGGATCGGGACCACCTTGTACGTCGAAACATCCCGTCCGAAAGATTTCACCCAAAGTCCCTTTTCGCCGGCGTACTGGTCGGTGAGGATGACGACGGAGCGTCCCTGCGTCATCGCGGCTTCGAGCATCGGCGCGGCATTCTTTTTCGGAATGAGCAGCTGACCGGTCGTACGGCGGAAACGGCCAAGATAGTCGTTCAGGTACGGATTGTCGAGCGTCCGAGCCACGCAGTACGACGGGATGCCGATCAGTCCCAGAACGTAACCGGCAAACTCAAAATTCCCGAGATGACCGGTCGCGTAGATCAGCGGTCTCCGCTCGTAAAGCGTCCGGAGGGTCTGTGCCTCATTTTCGAGCTTGACGTACTTTTTCCAATTGGAAAGATGGATCTTTCGCTCTGCCAGTGCCGCCTCGATGAGCATCAGGAACAGATGCCGCCAGACTCTGCGTTCCAGTTTCCGAAGTTCCTTCGGCTGTATTTCCGGAAAGGCGTGCATCAGATTTTCCTTTAAAAGCCGGCCGCGCACGTGCAGAACATCCGCGCATAGCCAAGCCATGAACTCAGCAAAACAGCGCGCCTGCTCAAGTGAAAGTGCCTGAAGTACCGCAACGATCAGACGCACCAGAATATAAACGATGAAATCTTTCATGAAAATCCTAAAAATATTGCGTTTTTTCCCATTCACGATCGGCATCACGGAGCACACGGACGCACTTCGTAGCGATGGGCGGTCGGAATGCGCATTTTTTCGAGTTCTTCCGTCTGGTCCGCGAGTTTTCGGAGGACTTCGCCGCGGTTTTCCCAATTCGCGAGATAGCCGGGGACTTTTGTTTCAAAATATCCGGTACTCTTCGCCATTTTTTCGTCGAAGATCTTCTTCACGGCCGCAAGATCGTCCGGATCCACGAATCGGCGCAGATACCAGCGGACGGCGGCGTAGTTGCGCAGGATCACTTCCGTATCGCGCCGTGCAAGCCCAAGAACACGGACCTGCTGAGCCTGGCGGAACTGCGGCGTTTTGTCGTTCATCGCAAGCTCCACCCCCTCCTGAAGTTCTTCGGCCGTATACGTTCCCACGACCTCTCCGTTGATCAGAAGTTCATGGTTTCCGGAAGAAAGTCCCTTCACGCAGAAAATTTCCCGGTTCAGCTCCTGCACGATCGGAAGGTCCTCAAGCACAGAGTACGCTGCCGGATCGATCGGGAAAGGAAGTGCTTCGGCGTGTACCGTGCAGGTGAGGCCGCCGTCGGTATTCCGAAGGTCCCGAACCACTGCGTTTTCTGCCGAAAGAACCGTTTCCCCCTCAAGCACCACGCGGGAAACGAGTGCCGGCGCGTTCTGCGACTTCAGAAAAAGCCACGCCATCATCAGATGCCCCGGCGCCCCGGGATGCACACGGTCCGGGCCAATGATCGTGTAGCGGGGATCTTTTTTCTGTTTTTCCGCGTTGAATGCCGTCATCGGAGCATGGAGATCCACGACCTCCACCGTTCCGGGAGCCTTTTTCGACGCCAGTTCCGCCGCCAACGCCTTCACGATCTCCGCACATCTTCCCAGTCCGTCATTGCACCCGGGCTGATTGTTGTTTCGGTCATTCTCGCCGGTCTGGTCAAACGGAGAAGGGGTGAGGAAAATGAAGTGCGGATCGAGTTTTTCCTGAAGCATTCCGGCCAGCTTTGCCGTACTTTCCGCATACCATTTCAGAGAGCCTTCCTGACGCTGGAGCTGATCTTCCGACGGAGCGGAAACGTAATTTCCGCGTCCCACGTCATTCATGCCGAACATGAGAACGACGACATCCGGATCCTGCGAAAAAACGTCTTCCTCAATGCGCGTCATGGCTCCGGAGGCAGTATCCCCGGCCACTCCCGCATTAAAGAAAGCGATCTTCGCATTCGGAAAGCGCGTAAGATAGTAGTCGTAGATCATGTAGTGGAATCGGCCTCCATGAGTGATGCTGTCGCCGTAGAAGCAGATCTTCTGACCGTTCCGGAACACATCCGCAGAGGCATTCCGAACCGTCAGACAAAGCAGCAGACACAGGATTCCAAATACAAAGCATGGCACAAAACGTTTCATGGCGGGTCCTTTTTCTACAAATGAAGGTCAGGTATCTGCTTTCCTCCTGAAAAGCAGGCCAACTCCCTGATTTTACCACAAACCGCCGTTTCCGTAAATACCGCATCCCGCAGAAATACGCTGAAAAGTGAAAATTCAAGAGAAAAACAGAGTAGACCTAAATGTTTGGTGATTTTTTGAGAAGATTCCCTGGCACGAATAAACTTTGAATTTCAATGAAAATGAAATCCAACGGCTCTGTGTTCCAAATACTTCGAAAAACATTTGGTAAATTGTATTTTTTACTCCTGCTGGGGTTGAGAAAATCTGCGAATTTGCTATAATGGGAGCATGTCGACATTTCCAATCAGATATTCTGACAAAAAGCAGCAGAAAATCATGCAGTCATTGAACTTTGAATTTCTCCGAAAATACCATCCCGTTCTGGCAGAATTAGGCACTTATGCCGAGGGGTATTTTCTCTCGGATAAAGAAAGCGCCCTGATGAAACTGCGTCTTTTTGGCGAGACACTCACGGCAGAATACTACTATCAGAGAAAAATCCCCAAGATCGCGCACGCCTCCCAAGCTGAACTGCTTGAGTATCTCTATTCCCAGAAGATCGTTCAGCAGGTCGTTCTCGACAAACTGCACCTGCTTCGAAAGACTGGCAATCTGGCCGCCCACGGACAGATCCATAAAGTATCGGAAAAAATGCTTCTCGATGCACTTAAGTCCGCATTTGAGCTTGCACAGTGGTTCTGTCTGGTCGTGTATGCCGATCCGAATGTCGCGCAGATGAAATTCATCCTTCCGGAGGAGAGTGTCAACCGAAGACTTCAGCGGGAAAAAAAGCAGATCATTTCGGTTCTCCATAAAGAACGCTCCAGGGCGGAAGAAGAACGAAAACAGGCGGAAAACCGCATTTCCGAACTTCTTCAGGAGCTGGAAAAGACCCGAAGTCAGGCGATCGAGCAAAAAAAATCCAACGAAGAACTTCTGGAGTTGATGAATCAGTCCCATCAGGCGGTCAGTCTCCTCAAGTTCAATGAAGCGGAAACCCGCAAACTTCTTATTGACCAGATGCTCGTTTTGGCCGGCTGGGATGTCGAAGATAAAAATGCAGTCCGTCAGGAATTCCAGCTGACGGACCAGCCGACACAGACCGGAACGGGGTTTGCGGATTACGTACTTTGGGACACGGAAACCGACAAACCGCTGGCGGTCATTGAGGTCAAAAAAACCTCCAAATCCTCCATAAACGGACACTATCAGGCGAAACTCTACGCAGACGCTCTGGAAAAGCAGACCGGCACGCGCCCCATAATTTTCTACTCGAACGGCTGCGAAACGTATGTTTTCAATGACGCAGCAAACGAGATTCCGCGGAGGATCTACGGTTTCTACAGCCGGAAGAGCCTCCGGCAGCGGCTCTGGCGAAACGGAAACCTGGACCTGAAACACTCCATTCCCGACAAAAACATCGTGGACCGATACTATCAGTACGAAGCGATTCGGCGGGTCGACGAACTTTTCAAAAACTTTCGACGCAAAGCACTCATTGTTCTGGCGACGGGAACGGGAAAAACGCGAGTCGCCATCGCACTGACCGAGCTGCTTCTCCGACAGAACCGCATTCGCCGAGTCCTCTTTCTCTGCGACCGCAAGGAACTGCAGAAGCAGGCGTTCAATGCCTTTAAACAGCATATTCCGGCCGAAAACGGGATCATCGTGAAAAAAGAGACCGTTGAGGACCGGGACAGCGGCTTCTACTTCGCCACCTACCCGGCAATGAGTGAAATTTTCCGGAACTACGACGTCGGTTTTTTCGATCTGGTGATTGCGGATGAAGCCCACCGCAGCATCTACAATAAATACCGCGAGCTGTTCCTTTATTTTGACGCCCACTACGTCGGTCTGACCGCCACGCCGAAAGCGAGTATTGCACACAACACCTACGAATTCTTCGAGTGCCGCGACGAAGAAGGCGGATACGCGCCCACCGCATGGTATTCCTTTGAGCAGGGCGTCGCGGATCATTTCCTCTGCCCCTTCCAGGCGATTCAGTATACCACGCAGATCTCTCGGCAGGGAATGAAGTACTCCGAAATGTCCGAAGAGCAGCGCGAACAGCTGGAAATGCAGCTGGAGACGCCGGAAGAACTGGAAGTCGACGCTTCTCAGCTTGAAAAAGAGGTCTTCAACCGGGGAACAGAACGGCTGATCATCCGAAACCTCATGGAAAAGGGAATACGCGAGCAGACCGGCCAGCACATCGGCAAAAGTATCGTTTTTGCGAGAAATCATCGGCACGCGCTTTTCCTCAAGGAAACTTTCGAGGAAATGTATCCGCAGTACATGCACAATTCCGAGCCGTTCTGTGCCGTCATCGACACGCAGACCGAACGACACGAGATCCTGCTGGAAGATTTCAAAAACCCAAAATCCAATCTGACGCTCGCAATTTCCGTCGATATGCTCGACACGGGCGTGGATGTGC
>CAZRGJ010000164.1:0-6404 GCA_964599445.1 uncultured Planctomycetaceae bacterium
CAGGAAAGTGATGACAAGGCAGGGGGCTCTGTCCCTGCCCCAGTGGCAGGGCCCACCCTCAGCTTCCACAGGCTCCCTGGGCCAGGCATGGATGCCGCTCTTGTAAAGGGTATTTTTTTAGGGTTCAAGTCAGTGTGTGGGGTCTCAGCTCACCCTTCAACTCCACAGAGCACGCAGGAGAGAGGCTACCAGGTCTCCTCCATGGCCCATGATGGATCAGCAAAGTTTTCTTATTTTACCGAATCGATTTTGTCGATAAATTAGAAAGAGGCCCCATGCCGGATTTGGAGATGAGGGGCAAAGTGCAGATCAGGAGTGAAAAAATGAGCAGTCAGAATATTTCCCGGAATCGTTCTTCAGAGCAGACTTTGCAGAGCGGCGATTTTCTTGCGCGTCTGCGAAATGTATCGCTCGATGTATCGCGGAATGTTCCCGCTCCTTCAGAGAATCTCCAGAACGCCTGCCGACCTGCGGATAATTCGAATTTTTCGCGGGACTTCATGAACTACCAGTCGAAGATCAAGCAGGAATTGCGTCGCGGGATCTCAGCCGCCGCGGGAACGGCACGCGAAGGCGGCCAGAAGGATGGTGCTTCCGTTTTGGTTTCTGGAAAGACGTCAGCCAGAGTTTCCGCGGCATTTGTGCGAAAAGGAAATCCGTACGTTTCTGAACCGCCGCTCTATTCAGCCAGTCAGGATTGGGAGACGGAAACGTCCCGGAATTCCCCGATTCCATCGAGACCTTCGGAGGATTCTGCAGGATCCCAATTCGCGGCCTCCGTCGTTTCTCGGACTGCTGCGGCGGCTGAACGTGAGCGTTTTCTGAATTCCGACGCGGCGCAGGCCTTCATTCCGCCAAGCAGACCGTTTGCCCCGGTTTCCGAAAGCGTTTCGTCCTGCTCCGAGGGCCATTCCGTGGTCCAGGAGACCGGATCCGCGGCCGCCATGTTGGAGACTTCTGCCGCTTTGAGTACGTCAGCACAAAACCTTTCGAATGAAGAAAAGAAACCGTCTGCCGTTCATTTCATGGCTCCGAATGAAGGAAATCCTTTCGGAAAACTGCTTGCCGGGAAGGAGCTGGAAAGAAGAGCCATGCCGTCTGACGCGAATGAAGGGCTTGCCGGCTGGTTTGCGAGCATTTGGTGTTTTGGGATCCTTGGACTGGTCAGCGGTGGTGCGGTCGTTGGCTGTGCGGCAAATACTTCCGCCCCGGCCCATGAATTTACTGCACTCGGCATCTCGCTTCTGGTCGCCGGCGTCGCGATGTTTGCGTCCGTCGGATTCCTTCAGGCATTTTCCTCCCGTTCCGGAGAGACCGGGACTGTTTGAGTACCTGTTCGGCAGGGGATCCAGGAGCTTCCTGAATTTTTGAAAAGAAAGCGGACACCATCGACCGGCGTTCCGCTTTTCTGCTTTTTATCCGCTGTTCCGAGAGGATTTCGGGATTTCTGTTTTGGATTTCCACACCGTTTTATTTTTTACGGCCTTTCACGGATACGAATTCGATTGGGAAATTTTCTGTAGGGTGAGCGATCCGAATCATTTTTTCGCCGGACAGAAGTGCGTCGAAAATGTCGCCGACGATCTCAGCACGCCATCCAGAAGCCAGACGGGGACGTGTTTCGATGTATCCCGGAGTCTGAAGCCGCCATGCCGCCCAGTCACGCACATCCGTTTGAGTTCCGACGAGTCCCGGAGCCAGATCGTGCTGGTGGCAGATCGTTCCGAGAATGGAATAAAGGAGCGTGCCGAGGACCGACAGTTTCGCGCAATGATGGGGAAATTCGACTTTGGGACAGTCTTTTTCATCAAGATGGACGGCCGTTTCGATGAGAGAGGAGATCTCCTCCAAATACGGACGAAGATCGCCGCGCTCCATACCGCGAATATTGCGGATACTTCGCACATCTGAGGTTTTTCTGCGGGCCATTTCAAGTACGAGATCATCCCGAAGGACGTGACGGACGGAACAGTCCCGTTTTTGGGCGATAGATTCACGCCAATTCCAAAGTGCGTACACGATAGCCAGTTCACGCTGTGTCCAGTGGGTCCCCGTGAGGATCCTCTGCCAGCGTTCCGGTGAAAGAAGGTGGAGGATGTTTTCAAGACGTTCCTGCATCTCACAGGCAAACCAGCCAAGCCGTTCCCTCTCCTTCATTTGGGCATGAAGCACCTCGCGGACCGGATGAAGATACGCAATGTCGTCGACCGCATACTCAAGCTGGCGTACCGTCAGAGGACGCGATTTCCAGTTTGTGCGGGATTCTGTCCCCGGCATTTGAATGTTCAGGAAATTGGAAACGATGTTCCCGTAGCCTGCGGGGTAATCGTTCGAGACCAGACCGGCGGCCACCTGTGTGTCGAAGACATTTTGGGGAAATCGGCCTGTACTGCGCCAGCAAAATTCCATCTCAAACCGTCCGGAATGCACGATCGTTTCGTGTTCTCCGCGGACAAGAAGATTCCAGAATGGCGAAACGTCAAGCTGATTCCGTATAGGGTCAATGAGAAAATTTCCATTCGGCGTCGCGGCCTGGATCAGGCACAGATGCGGCTGATAGTATCGTTCGGCAATGAATTCCGTGTCGAGGCCGATCCATTCGGTCCCGGTATGTTCGCTGCACCAGTGAGCAAGCTCTGACGGAGTGGAAATGATGACGAATTTCTCGGACATATGGCAGTGAAATGAAAAGATGGCGGGCAGGAGATTCCAAAAAATCAGAGGCAGACCCGAGTGTCTGCCCCTGAAGATCAGTCAGCCATTAAAGGAAAATGAAGGTCATGGCCAGGAACGTCGGCAGCAGGATCAGCGCGCTGTAGACGACGTATCCGAAGAAGCTCGGCATCTTGACGCCTTCTTCTTCCGCGATCGCCTTCACCATGAAGTTCGGGCCGTTGCCGATGTACGTCATTGCGCCCATGAACACCGCACCAAGAGAAACGGCGACGAGCAGCTTGCTCGCGACGCCAGCTTCCGTCGAAACGGCTTCAATGTTCATCTCTTTGGCCTTCGCTTCCGCAGCGGCTTTTCCTTCCGCGTCGCCTTCTTTGTACGTCACGATCTTGCCGGCTTTTTCAGCATCGGACGTGGCGGTCTTGCCGACCGTGCTGAACACGACGTAGGTCGGCGCATTGTCCAGAACGCTGGAGAGCGAACCGGTCGACCAGTAGATCGCGTGCGTGTTTTCAACGCCGATTCCGAGTTCGCCGCCCTTTTCATTCAGGATCTGGAGCGGGACCTGCATACAGATGAAGATGCCGAAGAACAGAGCAGCGACTTCGGTGATGGCACCGAAATTGAAGCGGTTGTTCAGGCGGACCTGCGTGCTGCCGACAGTCAGGGAGATGAGGACCAGACCGAGCTGGACGATCTCACGCAGATACATCGGGGCGTGCCATTCCGTACCAGGGACGGCTTTCGACGGATCGAGGAGAGCGACGGCGAGGATGACGCCGATCAGAAGCGGAACGTTCGGGAACATTCCGAGGAACTTCAGTTTGCCGGCTTCCGCATTGTCCTGCGCAATATCCAGACCGGTTTCTTTCGGATAGGCGAAGCAGGAATCCCAGATGAAGTAGACCGCGAGAAGGACGGCATTCACGAAGATCCATTCCTTCCACAGGCACAGAGTCCAGAGAAAACCAACACCGTTCAGGTAGCCGAGGAAGAGCGGCGGGTCACCGGTCGGAAGGAGGCAGCCGCCGCAGTTGCAGACGGCGAAAATGAAGAAGACGACCGTGTGGACCTTGTATTTGCGCTCACGGTTCGTTTCCAGAAGCGGACGGATCAGGAGCATCGCGGCGCCCGTCGTTCCGATGAAGCTGGCCAGGAAAGTACCGATCGCGATGAAGATCGTGTTCGTCAGCGGTTTGGCCTTCAGGTTGCCTTCGACGCGGATGCCGCCGGCGATCGTGAAGAGCGCGAACAGAAGAACGATGAACGGAATGAACTCATTCAGGATGGCGTTGGAGAAGATCGTCCACATACGGGCACCGGCAGTCGCTTCGCAGGTATGCGCGGCGGAAATACCGTGCCAATGGGATTCCAGAACGCCCGGATGAGCGAAACCGTAGTAGATCAGCGTGATCAGGCCCAGTGCAGCCGCGACATAGAAGCGGTGCAGGTTGCTTTCCCACCAATGCTCGGTTGCCGGAATGAGCGGGAGGATCGCGATGGCCAGGAGAAGGAGAGCAAACGGGGCGACCATGTAGTACTGCGGGAGCACCGGCGTCGCATGCGCATGACCGTGATCGTGTTCACAGCATTCGCCGTCATGGTGATGGTGGCCTTCATGGCATTCTTCGCCTGCGGCATGATTGTGGCCTTCATGGCATTCTTCGCCTGCGGCATGATTGTGGCCTTCGTGGGCGTCTGCCGGAGCTGCGACAGCTTCCGAGGCCGGAACTTCAGCCGGAGCAGCCGGGGCGGCTTCTTCCACTGCCGCAGTGCTTTCAGAGGCGACCGGAGCGGCTTCTTCAACGACCGGAGCGGCTTCTTCAACGACCGGAGCGGCTTCAGCGGCCGGAACGGCTTCAGCGGCCGGAACGGCTTCAACGGCCGGAACGGCTTCAGCGACAGCAGCAGGTTCTGCATGAGAACTTGCTTCAATGGTCATTTGGGTTGCTTTCTGCGGCCAGCCAAGGACCAGAGCGACGATGTACGCAGCGATGATCGCTGCGATCGAGAGGGAAGCCAGACGATAGGATTTGCTCGGATCGCCGGCGTGAGCGTGTTCACTCATCTTGATCTCCTTAAGGAAAAACGTTGGATTCCATGACCTTCTACGGGCCACACTGAAAAAATTTCCCTATATTGAAACACAGAAATCGGATTTTTTCAAGCCCCCCCTCCCCGGAAAAAGACAAATTTTTATCGATTTTGTTATTTTTCGTGAAGATTTTCGGAAAAAAGTCCATCATTTCCCCCGGCATTCCGAAGAATTTCCCCGCAAATGTCGTCCAGCGTCTGATTTGCGTGTCGGTCGCGAAGAGCAAATTTCAGCTCTTCTGCGTTCTCGTGCTGCACTTCCTGATCGTATTCTTCCTGCGAAATGAGACCAAGTGCCCGATCCATGTCCCGGACCCGTTCCAGCGGTGCGTTTTTCTGCGGGTGGTCCTGCATTTCGAGCGCACAGAGGCACAGATGCCGCAGAAGATCCACCATCTTCTTCCGTTTGGAACAGACCGGCGAGTAGGCCCAAAGGTACTTTTGGAACTCCTGCCTCATGGCCGCGTACCGGTCCCGCCAGTCTTCTGCACTCAGCGCGTCGGCGTCCAGCGGGATCTGATTTTTCGGAAACGGAATGAAGACCGGTTCATCCGGCAGTTCACTCATTGCGTAAAATCGCGCCATCTTTTCTTCTCTCCTCACTCCAGGGAGTCTGATTTAACGGACTTCTCCGGTTTATTTCAATTCGATCTTTCCGATGCGGTACCTGCGCTGTCCGTCGTCTCCTTCCAGCGGAAGCTCAAGAATCGGCGTGCCGTCGCGCTGTCCGACTGAAACGAAAACCTCGTATGTCCCCGGCCGGGTCGTCGGAGCGATCAGCCCCGCACAGAATGTACTTTCGTGTCTCTTCACCGGGATCGCTTCCGGAGGACCGACTTCCAGCGTCCGCATGTCGAGCATTTCGTCTGAAAGGACTGCGGCGATGCCTCCATCAGCGTCCTTGAGCGTCAGCGTCAGGAATCCGCCCGGATAGCACGGCGAAACGCCGGCATTGGCCCAGAGTGTGCGGATGGTGAACGGTTTCCCGATCTCGACGGACTCCGGGATTTCGATTTCGCGGAGCTGAATGCGGTATCCGAGCCGCTGGTTGATCTTTCGGATCGTCTCACGGCATGCCTCCCATTCTACCTGCGGCCACCAGTGGATCGACATGTAGGCGGCATGGTATTCTTCGATGGAACGGAGAAGCAGTGCGTCATCCCAGGCGTTTTTGTGCTTGGAGCTGCCGAAATGCTCGTGCTCGAGGATCACCGGCATTTTACGCCAGAAACGGTCTGCCATGTCCGCGTGGAACCACATTCGGGGAGCCGGCTGGACGAGGATGCTGTCGTCGCGCAGCGTCACGCCTTTTGAGCGGGCATAATCGGTCGCCGGGTAGTTTCCCGTCGTGTTCTGGGAACCGTCCACGTCGTCGCTGATGCACAGAAGGGTCTTCGGGAATGCCTCCAGATGCATGTCGATGTGGATCTTCGTTACGCGCAGAGTGTCTTCCGGTCCCAGTCGGCTGCTGAAGCCCGTGTGGCCCTCGCCCCACATTCCGAAGGTCCCGACGTCGATGAACGCAACATTCGGATTGCCGTCGTATCGTTTGCCTGCCGCACGCAGGAAATTGCGGAGCTTTTCAAGGTAGACCGGGTCGTCAAAAATCGGATCGCACAGATCTCCGTCCGGTTTGG
>CAZRGJ010000165.1:0-6390 GCA_964599445.1 uncultured Planctomycetaceae bacterium
TGCCAAAAAAAAGCAAGTGGCGGAATGGATGAAATTTTGAAAAGAAACCAAACAAACACAAAAACATCAAAACATCAAAAAGTTTTTGAAGAGGGAGTCTGAGGGAGGAACTATTTTCAAAATGTCCCTCCCTCACGAACGTTCATGACATGACGGGCAGCCAGATCTTACCCGAAGGGTGAAATCGCGCGTGGGACCGCTTGCGCCGAAAATCCTGACCGCAGAGAGCACAGAATCTCCACCGCAACACACTGAAACAGAAACATCAAAAAGTTTTTGAAGAGGGGGTCTGAGGGAGGAACGATTTTCAAAATGTTCCTCCCTCACGACCGCCGCATCTTTACGGGCAGCCAGACGGCTCTCAAAGAGTGCCGTCGCGCGTAGGACCTTTAGCCGATGGACTCTCCACCACTGAAACTACAGAGAACTCCCGGAAACACGCGGAAGGAGAATACCAAATTCACGAAGTAATTTTAAAATCAAAATTCATTTTGTATTTTTCACACATTCCGTGAATTTCGTGTCCGCCTCCGTCCCGTCTTTTTTTCTTTTTCCTTTTCCGTGCACATCTGCAGGTCAGTTTTCTTCCTCGATGCTCAGCTCCTGCCAGAGTTTCACGTTGGTTTTGATGCCGTGGATGAAATTCGTGAGGCTGAAATGCTCGTTCGGACCGTGCGCATTGTCCGTCTTCTGCGAGTAGGCGAGCATGAGGACGTTCGGAGTAAGGCGTCGGCTGAATTTCGCCACGATCGGGATCGATCCCCCTTCACGCGTGAAGACCGGTGCGATTCCGAAACCGAATTCCATCGACCGCGCCGCCGCTTTCATGCACGGACGCTTCAGGTCGATCAGAAGGCCTCCGGACTGGGCTTCGACGTCCAGTTTCATGGTGATCCCCGGCGGAAGCTGTTCCTGGATCCAGCGCGAAAGCGCCGCGGTGAGCCATTCCGCATCCTGATTCGGGACGAGACGGAATGAGAATTTCGCGGATGCCCACGCCGGGATGATCGTTTTGCCGCCTTCTCCCTGGTATCCGCCCGTGATGCCGTTAATGTCGAACGTCGGACGGATCGTGATGCGCTCATGGACCGTCATGTCCGCTTCGCCAAGGCCGTTTTCCACGCCGACGCTCGAGAAAAAGCCCGCGTCATCAAACGGCAGGAGCCGCATCGCTTCGAGATCTTCCTGCGGCAAACGGCGAACTTCATCGTAGAAGCCGGGGATCCGGATCCGATGATTTTCGTCAAACATATTTCCGAGGATCTCGCAGAGCACATTGCACGGATTCGTCACCGCGCCGCCGAACATTCCGGAATGGAGATCCTGCATCGGGCCGGTCAGCGTCAGTTCGTAGGCCGCGATGCCTCGCAGACCGCAGGTGATCGACGGGAATCCTGGAGCGAACTGGGTCGAATCGCTCAGGACGACATAATCGCACGCCAGCAGGTCGGTATTTTCTTCCACAAAGAGCGCTGCGGTGGAATCGCCCCCTTCCTCGTCGCCTTCGATGAGGAATTTCACGTTCAGATCCGGACGGTTCGGCTGTTTCATCCAGTAGGCGGCCGCCGCGATATGCGAGTAAAGCGGTCCTTTATCGTCGGAGGTCCCGCGGCCGTAAAGGCAGCCGTTTTTTTCTGTCGGCTCGAACGGACTCGTTTCCGTCCAGAGATCCAGCGGATCCACAGGCTGAACGTCGTAGTGTCCGTAGATCAGGAGTGTCGGAGCCCCTTCGATCTTCGGCGATTCCGCGTAAACCATCGGATGCCGGCTCGAAACCGGGTACAGCGTCACCGAAAAACCGATCTTCGTCAGGCACCGCTCAAGCCATTCTGCCGCACGCTGACACTCCGGCACGTACTCCTCCTGGCAGCTGATCGATGGAATTTTCAGGAATTCGATCAGTTCATTCTTCAAATTTAACGCGTTTTCTGCAAGATATTCTGCAATTGGCTGCATTTTTTCACCTCAAAACAGGGACCCCCGGTAGTTTTTTTAGGTAAATCGGGTATAATTACTAAAAAATTGAGCAAATCTCCGCCTTTTTCCTCCCTGCCGTATCGCAGACTGCCGTTTGTGTACCGCACAGTATTCCATTTTCCTGTGCTTCCGTACGGCACACCGCTTCGGATCTTCCCGTTCATTAACGAGAAGCCGGCACCTGAACGGCACCTGAACGGAAAGTAAATGGAACGGAGCGAGGCTCAACATTTAGGAAGCAGCTTGATTTGGAAAAGGTCCTTTTTTGTACGATCGAGGCAGTTGACCCGGAAAATTTAATTCGATTCCTGAAAGGAGTCCGCGATGGAAAGCAGCGAAACCGTCACGCTTACTGAGGAAGTGCAGCAGCTCAAGACGAAAGAAAAAAAACAGGAAAAGCTGAAGGAACAGCCCAAAAAGCATCCCCGTTTCCGCGTCATTTTGTGGAACGATGATGATCATTCTTTTCAGTATGTCGTGAAGATGATGAACCGGATCTTTGGCTACGACAGAGCACGGGGCATGATCATCGCGTGCGGAGTGCATACGTGCGGGAAGACGCAGGTCGCTCTTCTGCCTCTGGAACTCGCGGAACTGAAGCGGGAACAGATCCGGAATTTTGGTCCGGACCCGCTGATCCCCGGCTGTGTGTCGTCGATGTACGCGACACTGGAAGAAGTGGAAGAAAACGGAGAGAACTGAACTCCGGACGCAGACTGCACACCAGAAACCAAAACCCGCGCCCCCCTACCCGCGGACCCAAATGCAAAGTGCAGCACATGGAACGCAAGACCGGAACGCAAGACTGGAACGTTCACGAGTCTTCAGGATCAGAAACGCAGGCCGTGAAAGGTCTGCGTTTTTTTATTTTAGTTCCCCTGAACGGCATCCGTTCCGTTTCGCGATCTCCGCCCCTAAAAGTTCCCCAAATCCAAAAAAACCTCAAAATTTTTCAAAAATTCTTCAAAAATCCGTCCCCGAAAAGCCCCAAAGAAACGCAAATTGCAGGGATATTGGGTCGCCCCCCCTTTTTTTGCTGATTTTTTTTGCTAAAATAGAGTCAATTTAAATAAAATATTTCAGGCAATCAAGATAAACTGCGTAAAGAAGCATATGGCGAATCGAAAAAAAGAAAATTGGGGTTCCCAGCTTGGCGTGATCCTTGCTGTGGCCGGCAGTGCGATCGGTTTGGGAAACTTCCTTCGTTTTCCGGGACAGGCGGCGACACACGGCGGCGGTGCCTTCATGATCCCCTACTTCATTTCCTTTCTGATCATCGCCATCCCGCTCGCATGGTCTGAATGGTCGCTCGGCCGTGCAGGCGGACGCCGCGGATTCAACTCCGTACCCGGGATCTTCGGTTTGGCCAGCTACGGGAAAAAACGCTGGGCGTACATCGGTGCGCTCGGAGCCTTCCTTCCCGTCAGCGTCAGTATGTACTATCTGTTCGTGGAAGCATGGTGTCTTGCCTTCGCGATCCAGTATCTGACGGGCGTTTTCGCAGACCTGGGCATTCACCTTCCTTCGTTTCTTGCGGGAACGAACGGAGCAGGATTCCGGCTCGGTTCCGCAGAATCCTATTCGCAGTTCTTCAATGAATTTGCCGGCGCGAATGGAAACGGCACCCTTTACCGGACCGCAGACCTTGGGTGGAAATTCACGCCGCTTCTGGGCTGCACGATTTTTTGCCTATTCCTGAACTACTATCTGATCTACCGCGGGATCACCAAAGGGATCGAAGCGTTCTGCAAAATCGCGATGCCGATGCTTCTGGTCTGCTCGCTCCTCATTCTGGTGCGCGTCCTGACGCTGCCGGATCCGACCGTCACTCCGGAAAATCCAGCCGGCCTCCCGGGACACAGTTTTCTCGATGGTCTCGGATTTATGTGGAATCCCAGTCAGCCCGGCAAAACGATCTGGGTCTCTCTCGCAGACCCGGACGTCTGGCTTGCCGCGACCTCGCAGATTTTCTTTTCCGTTTCCGTCGGATTCGGCCTGATCGTGACGTACGCCAGCTATGTACGTCCCAAGGCAGACATCGCGCTTTCAAGCCTCACCGCAACGGTCAGCAATGAATTCTGCGAAGTCGTTCTTGCCGGCATGATCATCCTCCCGCCCGCCATCATGTTCCTGGGAACTTCCGGCGTCGAGGGAAATCTCGGAATGTTTTCGCTCGGATTCAACGTCCTGCCGAACGTTTTCGAGCAGATGCCGTTCGGGCAGTTCTTCGGTTTCCTTTTCTTCTTCCTCCTCTTTTTGGCGGCCGTGACCAGCTCACTGTCCATGGTCCAGCCCTCCGTGGCTCTGCTGGAGGAAGGACTGCATTTTGGACGGAAACGCAGTGTCTGCCTCACGTGCGTTTTTTCGACGATAGGTGCCGTCATTCTCTGCCATTTCTCGACCGGAATGTACGCTCTGGAAACTTTCGATTTCTGGGTCGGAAACTTCGGGCTTTTCGTCCTCGCGACATTCCAGACTTTCCTCATTGCATGGATCTGGGGAACGAAAAACATGCAGGACGAACTCTCCGTAGGGGCAAAGATACAGCCTCCGGCCTGCATCGGGTGGGTCCTGAAGTACATCTCCACGCCGTACCTGATCCTCATTTTCATTTTCTGGATCTGGAAAGAATCCGGAACGTATTTCGGAGAGATCCTGAAGAATCCGGTCGCGCAGCTCGTTGTGGGCTTCCTCCTTTTTTCCGCACTCTTCTACGTTTTCGTCACGCACCTGGCACTGAGACGATGGAAACGTGAAGGAAGATCCCTCACGCTTTTCCTGGATGAGGAAAAAGAAACGAAAACTGCCGCAGGAAAAGAGTCCGTTCAGTGAAAAAAGACCGTCCGAAAGGAGAGGGACACCGGCAGGAAAAGCCCCTCTCCCGGAATTCCCGGAAATGGACTGTTCCATAAAACGCGGTCCACGAAAAAATACCGAATTTAAGCAAGGAGAAAGAAAATGACTATCGGCGGCTGGATCTGTATGCTGTTTGCCGTGGGGACCGTAACCGGACTGTTTGCCTGGTGCTGCTGGAAAGTGGTCTCCACGCAGGATGACGAAAACTAAAGGAAGTCCTTCGAAATCACGTTTCCATTTTTCAGAATCATTCCTCTGGGATATCCTGTACCTCCGGAATTCCCTGCACTTCAGGGAACGATTTCATTCAGCGGCTGGCGTCCCTCCAGAAGGTGCTCGGAAATCGGAAGCCGTCCGCAGCAAATGCGTAAGTTTTCCAAACTGCGATGAAGTGGAGTGTGCGTTTTCCAGATCGGAGGATGGAACGGCAGAGATGCTTCAAAAAAACGGCCGAAAGAGATTCCTTCGGTCGTTTTGTTTTGTCTTAATTCAGAAGATTACTGAATTGGAGCTTAGTTGCAGGCCGGGCCGCAAGCCGGAACCGGAGCGCAGGCCGGTTCACAAGCCGGGGCGCACGGACCACAAGCCGGAGCACAGATCGGGCCGCACGGAGCAAGCGGAGCGAGTGCATTGCGGAAGAAACCTTTGAACGGAGCGCACGGAATGGCGCACGGTTCGCAGCCAACGACGACGTCCGAGCAGGCGGGTTCGCAGACCGGGCCGCAAGCCGGAGCCGGAGCACAGGCCGGAGCACACGGTTCGCAAGCCGGGGCGCACGGAGCGCAGCACGGTTTGGAGAAGAGTTCAATGAAGAAACCATTGAACGGCGTGCAAATCGTTTTCGCACACGGAGCGCAAGCATCGCAAACCGGAGCCGGAGCGCAGGCCGGTTCACAGGCGGGAGCGCAATCCTGAGCCATGGAAATGCCGCAGAGGCAGAGGGAGAACAGTGCAGCCAAAACAAAACGTTTCATGATAAAAAACCTCCAAAAGGTAAAATGAAATTGAACCGTATCCCTGGTCCATAATGTTTCAAAAAAAGCAAAGAATGAATCTTTGCACGTTTAGCCTATCGTCCGGCAAAACTGGAATCTTTGATACAATCAGAATTTTGGGAAGAAAATGAAAAAAATTTAAAATCTGACTTCCGATTGAATAAAATAGAGAAAATTTAACGCGAACACGCACAGTTTACCAAGTGCGAAATCTTTACGAAATCCCACCGAACATTACAGAAAAATACGGATTATGAAGAAAATTTGGAGAAAACAGGCAAAAATACTTGCATTGTTTGGAAATCTGGGGTAAAATATAAATAAGAAATCATTGAGAGGTTTCAAACCACACATTTTATTTCATTCAGGAGCTCAAAGATGAAAAAATTCGCAACGATCATGCTCGTTCTTTCGATGGTGCTCGTGCTCACCGGCTGCAAAAATCGGGACACGGCCTGCCGATGGACCCCTTTCAAAAAAGACCAGACGGTTTGCTATACGCCGTGCAATATGGATAATGTGCCGGTCGTCGACGAGTGCTGCCCGGCAGCATGTGAAACGG
>CAZRGJ010000166.1:0-1327 GCA_964599445.1 uncultured Planctomycetaceae bacterium
AGGATGGACCGGACGAAGCGGCGGATCAAACCACTGTGCGATCGGCAGGACCGGAGCGACTTCCCAGGCCAGCATCATTTCGAGATAGTCGTTTTCGACCGTCAGGGGAAGCCGGCTTTTGTTCAGCTGAACGATGGATTCATCATAGTATGGTTCCAGCTCACTGCGTAATTCTGCGTTTCGGATCAGCGCATCGATGTCTTCAGCCGGAAATTTGCTGAGTTCTGCCATTTTCAAACCTGCCCTGGTTTTTATTTCTGGATTTTCTTCCTCTTTGCCCCCCTGCTCTCTGAATGCTGAACTCCTTCCTCAGCTTTCAGAAAACAGTATTTTCTTTACTTGTAGTGTACCATATTTTAGCGAAAAAACCAATCAATTTTTGTTTATTTAAGAGATTTTTTGAAATCGGCCAGTTGTCTAACCGGCATATCCGGTACAAAGGAGCCGACTTGCGGATCTGGCTATTCTTCCGCTTTTCCCTGGAGTACCAAAAGAGAGAAAAACCACATTTACGGTGCAGACAGATCCAGAGTTTTCCAGTGCGTGTACAGTCTGCCCAGACCGTTTCGGTTTTCATGCGGACAGATGATCCACGGTTTTCATGCGGACAGATGATCCACGGTTTTCATGCGGACAGACGGTCCTCCGTTTGGGGATGGGGATACCGATGCGGCTATTTCCGGGTGCGCAGACGGATCGATGACGGGGAGATCGCCTGCTGGCGTGACGCACTGGGGGCCTGACTGTTGACGGCAGAGGCTTTGGAGGCGGACGCCCGGGAAACACTTTGGGAATTGGAAACGCTTCCGCGGGACTTGCGTGAGGTCGAGCCGCTGATGTCGGAATACGCAGCCGCCTGCCGATGATACGAGATCCGGAAAAGGACCGGCCCGACGGAAAAAGTCTCTTCCGGATGGATCGCCGTTTCGGTATTCTGGATCCTGTTTCCGGAAACGATCGTGCCGTTAAGCGAGTTCATGTCCTGAATATGGACCATGTTCTGAAATGAAAAGATGCGGCAGTGACGCCGGCTGACTTCCGGATGATTAATGATCAGGTCTGCATCGTTTCCGCGCCCCAGTATCGCAGGAAGCGAAAGCACGATGCGATTGCTCCCCGTTTCGCAATCAACGACATAAAGTTCCACCTTCATCGAATTCCCCCTTCGGAAAGTGCAGTCAGATTTTTCCCTAACTTCATTTTAGTCTTAAATTGGAAAAAATTCAAGTGATCCGGCAAAAATATTTTGAAATTTTTTTAATTTTTTTTCTATTTTAAAAGAAAAGGATCTATTATTAGTACAAAATACAAGGTATGAAGATTTAGA
>CAZRGJ010000166.1:1337-4978 GCA_964599445.1 uncultured Planctomycetaceae bacterium
CTATTTTCTGTGAAAATGGGCGGTGTGCGTGTCTCGGGTAATTTCAGAGGCTGGTACGGAGGGGACTTCCTGAAGCCGCTGCATGAATTTCCTGTTTGATACTGTGCGGGAGCCTGCTTTCGAAAAGTCGGCTCCTTTTCCTGCCGGAAGGACTTTTTCTCTCCCGGACGTTCGTCACTGGATCTGATTGGCGTCGCGTTCCCTACGCGTTGCTTCCAGATCGAAGATGAGATACTTCATGTCGAGCCGCAGCTGCGTGACCGACTCCTGGATCAGAGAAAAAATTTCCCTGCGCCGACGGGTTCCGAGAACCAGGGCCTCCACGAACGGCTGAAGTTCTTTTTGATATTCCAACGGCAGCTCACGCAGTTTTTCGAGCAGATCCTGCACGTCCTGCGGCAAATGTTCCCATTTTACGTCTGCTTTTTTTTCGGCGGAGTCAAAAGTTTTCATATTTCTTGAAGGACTGGTATATGCTGAAACGAAAATTTTGTGTATAGTGTGAAGACGGTATAAACGTTAAATCCGTCTCTGCCTATATTATAGCCGATAAAATCGCAAAAGTCCCAAAAAACTTTAAATTTTTCCAAAAATAGTTAAAGTTTTTTAAAACTTTTTCGGATTTTTGATTTTTTCAGAAGAAAAACGGCTTTGGGAAGTGGTTTTCGTAAATCGGGAGAATACAAAATGAATGGAAATCTTTGTTTTATTGAAAAATCCTCCCTCCGGAAACTCGCGGCAATTTTTCTTTTGCTTTGGTCCGGGATCCTCGTGAGTCACTTTTGGGAAGATCTTCAGAAGTATGCTGCGGCACAAAATGCCGGCTCTTACGGAACGGATCTGACTTCCTCCGCCTCTTCCACGGTGCAGCTGCCGGAAAACTGGTCCGTGATGGATCAGGACTGTAATGCACAGCTGCTGCAAAGCAGTCGGGGAAAAGGGAAAGACGGAAGGGACTGTGTCTTTCTTCAGATCAGCTGCAAAGAACAGGGAAGCCGGATCTACCTTGGGACTCCCATTCAGCGGAGAAAGATCAATGCTTCGCTCTCCCTCCAGCTCATGGTTTCCGCAAATCGGAGCGGGATCCAGCTTCTTGGCAGAGTGATCCTTCCGTACACACGCGATCCCCAGAGCGGCAGAGCTTTCTGTCTGTACGTCACCAGCGGGAGCGAGACGACCGGCATTGGAGACTGGCAGAAACTCTATCTGCAGAACGTTGAACGTGAAATGATGTCCGAGATCCGGCAGATCCAGCGCGAGAGGAAGGATATTGCGTTTGATTTTCGGGATGCATATCTGGATCATGTGGTCCTGAATGTCTATTCCGGAAAAGTGACGGTCGATGCATTCGTTGGGGAGCTGACGGTGGACGGAACTCTTGCGGAGAACACGCAAAGTCCTATCATTCCGGGCAAAATGTTTTCTTCTCCTCCACCTTCCGCTTCGCAGAATGTTCCTGCCGGCGCGATGCGGGATTTTCCGCAGCTGGATCATGAAGAGACTCCCTCCCCGGATGCCGCCCGAACTGCCAATGCGCTCCCTTTGCCGAATGGAAACGGAAACTCGATGCCGGAGCCGTCCGGCGAAAACATGATGCAGCGTCCGAAAAAATATCAGGTCGGCGTTTTTAATGGGATGCTCACGATCAATGAAGGAGGAGGCAATACCCCGATTTTTGTGCGGGCGGTCCAGCATTCTGGAGAAAAACTGGAGTTTTTGGCGAATCTCCACTTCAATACCATTTGGCTTTCGGACTTTCCGACCCGTGAAATGGAGGCGGAAGCGGAACTGCTCAACATCTGGTTCATCTGTCCCCTTCCGTTTGCGTGGAAACAGGTCGATGGGCATCAGGAGCTGATTTACGAGAAGACCAAATTTCAGAACCGCTCGCTCGATCGCGTCATTGCGTGGAATATGGGATACCCGCCGGGATTTGGCGAGATGCAGAGAATGGGAAGCAATCCTCAGGATATTTCTGCACCGGAGCTGGTCCGGAGATATTTTGAGAAACTGCGCAGAATCCCGGAAAATGTACTGCCTCACCGTCCTTTCCTGCTCATTCCGAGAAAAGAGTATGCCGAGTATGGCGACGGCGGCAATATTTTGATGATCGAGCGTTCGCCGCTTCAGTCCACGTACAATTTTGTGGATCACGGCCTCTGGATGCGGCAGATCAACAATATGGTCATGAATCGGCAGGTTTTCTTTGCGAAGATCCCATCGCAGTTTTCTCCCCTGCTGAAAGCGCAGTGGAAACAGATCGCAAAAGGGATCCGGAATTCCTCCTCGGATCTCTCCCTCGATCCGGAGGATCCCCAGATCGTGCCCGATACCATTCCCTTTGACCAGCTGCGGCTCATGGCCTTCAACTCGCTGATGGCGGGATCGCACGGACTGTTTTTCGAAAGTACCTCCCGGCTGGATGCTTCGGATGAAGAGACTGTTTTCCGCCGAAAGGCACTTTCTGTCGTGAATATGGAGCTTCTCATCCTGGAGCAGCTGATCTCTCAGGGGCATGCCTTCATGACGCTCGCATCTGACCATGACGATGTGGCTGGAGGGATCCTCGCGACCACCTATGGCCGGCTGCTCATCCCGATCTTCCTTGAAGAGGATGCCCAGTATGTGAATGGTTCCGGTGCTGAACGTCAGGTCCGGTTTGTCATCCGCGGAATGCCGGATACGTACGGATGCTGGTACTATTCGCTCAGCGGTCTCTCTCCCGTCCGGGCAAAACGGATCGTTGGGGGGCTGGAAGTGGAGCTGGAAGAACTTCCGCTGATCGCGACGCTGGTCATGACGCAGAACATGAAGGTCTTTCACAGCATTACGCAGCGGATCGCCAAATACGCTCCGGTCCTTGCGGAAAGCATGAAGGAACTGGCTGAAATGCGTCTTGAGAGCTACCTGCGTTCCTATGGATCCGATCGGCTTCAGGGAAACGATGCCATGTGGTTTGACCGGGCCAAAAACTACATGATGGCGGCAGAACAGGCGTTTCAGGGAAAAGAGTACGGCGACACATTCATGCTGGCTCAGCGGGCCATGCGTCCGATCGGATACCTTGAGAAGAAAAGCTGGGAAGAACAGGGAAAGGTTTTCCCGTCGCCGAATTTCCAGCCGGCCGGAGTGTCGTTCCGTTCGCAGAAACTCCAGGATAAATGGAGGAATGCCGTTCGGAATTTCAAGCCAGGCATCAATTGTTTTGCCAATGGTGATTTTGAAAACATTGAGCTTTTAAAAGCAGATGGGTGGGAAATTTACCAGAATTACTCTGCGAGATCGCTGGTCTCGCTGGGGGCGATAGCGTGTCCGGACGCTGCGCATTCCGGGAGATCCGGGATCCAGCTGAGCGTGTTGCCCAAGGAACAGAAATCTATGCCGGTGATGTTTGACTCTTCCCTTCTGACCATTCGGAGTCCCTATGTGAAAGTGGGACCGCCCGGCACGGTTTACCAGGTGGATGTCTGGCTGAATATTCCGAAGAAGCTCAATAATACCGTCGACGGCGTGATGATTACCGACACGAATTCCGGCGATGTGCTTGCCGAGAGGATCATGGAGACCGACGGATGGCAGAAGATCTCGTTTCAGCGTATCGTCTGCAATGAACAGCCGATCTCCGTATGTATCTCACTGAC
>CAZRGJ010000166.1:4988-6359 GCA_964599445.1 uncultured Planctomycetaceae bacterium
AGGAGTCCTTTATTGGAAATTTTATTTTTCAGGCGGAAGGCCGGAGGGCGTTTTGCCGAAATTTATTCAGAAAAGGAATTTTTATGAATACCATTTTTCATCAAACTGTGAAGATCATTCGGAACGAGCTGGCTGCTGAAAATACGTGGCGCGTTCGTCTGGCCTCAAAAGAAATCGCGGAGTCGGTCAAACCGGGACAGTTCTGTATGCTGAGGATCCCGGGAGTGCGTGCTCCGCTGCTTGGACGTCCGCTTGCGATCTTTCGTGCGAAAGAAGAAGCCGTCGATGTCGTGTACGCGGTCGTTGGACACGGAACGGAGCAGCTTTCCCGCCTGGTTCCCGGTCAGGAAATGGAGATCTGGGGGCCTCTCGGAAATGGATTCCGTCTGGAGGCCGATCCGGAAAACTTGCCGACGCGGCCGCTGCTGGTCGGCGGTGGGATCGGACAGACCCCGATGTATCTCCTGGCGAAAGCGTTCCTGGAGCAGGAAAGAACCGAGAAAGTCACGTTCGTCTGGGGCTGCCGAAATGCCGGTCTGTTCGCCTGCCTGGAAGATCTTGAGGCTCTTGCCGCGCAGTATCCCGGACGGATGGAGATCTGCCTCGCGACGGACGACGGAAGTCGGGGACATCACGGTTTCGTGACGGATCTGGAAAAAGAGATCATCGCCGCCGATCAGCTTCATGCCGGGAATGCGTGCGTCTACGCCTGCGGTCCGGAGATCATGCTGAAAAATGTGGCGAAAACTGCCGCGGCTGCCGGACTGAAATGCCAGGTCTCGCTCGAAACGCCCATGGCGTGCGGGATGGGGATCTGCTTTACGTGCGTCACGAAATGCAAAGATCCCGATGCTCCGGATGGATGGGACTACTGCCGTACGTGCACCGAAGGTCCGGTTTTCGACGCGGAAAGTCTGCTTTGGGATTGAATGGGGGGCTTCCGGAATGTGCGTACCGATCCAGATCGGATTCTGCCACGGAGGACACAAAAAAGCCGCAGAAACACACTGAAAAGGAAAAAGGACTGGACGGGAGCTGTGTGAGGTTCAGAGACCGCGGCCTTTCAAAGTTGCCGTACTCCAAAATCCGGCTTTCGTGACGGGATCCGCGCCGAAAGAGAGACTGTTCTGGACCCTCGGTTCGCTGTGTGAGCCACCTATCCTACGGAGGGGCGGCCTAAGTACAGAGCTCGCGCCAGTGACCAACGGAAACGGGTTCGTGCATGTGCGTGCATTCTGTGGATTTGGCGGTTGAGATCGATCGGCGCAAGCGATCCCACGCGCGACGGCACTCTTCGAGAGCCGTCTGGCTGCCCGTCATGTCGCCGCGCTCGTGAGGGGGGAACATCTTGAAAGTTGTTTCTCCCTCAGA
>CAZRGJ010000167.1:0-6346 GCA_964599445.1 uncultured Planctomycetaceae bacterium
TCCAAATTGCACTTGTTCGCGAATTTCTGCGAAAAAGTGTGAACACGCCCTAGTGTAAAATGTGGAGGAAAACATGGAGCTTTTGGCTTGAAAATCATTTTTTGTTTGCCGAAGCCTGCGTTATGGTTCCCTCCCCTTCCCTGGTATCGGCCAGCTGCTGTTGGCGGGATTTGAATTTTGTGTTTTGGAAAGTTTTTGTGGATCTTTAACCCTGACAGGAAATGAACTCATGGGAAAAATTGGACTTGGACTGAATCTTGAGGCGGTGCGAACGAGCCATAAATCGTTTGAGTGGGGCATGAAATTCGCCGCAGAACTGGGATACGAGTACGTGGAGCCGATGGTGCATCTCGGACGGGAGCTTCTTTCGGAAGCACGCTATTTCCACAGTGTCTCGATGCTCGACGACCCCTTCCGGATCCGTGACTGCGCGGAAAAAAACGGGTTGAAGCTCTCCGGACTCTCCTGCCATTGCCCGCTTGCGAAGCCGGAGATCAGCGTCGAATACCTCAAGCAGGCCGCTCGGTTTGCGAAAGAATGCGGTGCGCCGGTCCTCAATACTGACGAAGGTCCCAAACCGGACTGGACGACCAAAACGGAAGATTTCGTCCTGATTCGCTACACGCTCATGGAAGCCGCGAAAGTCGCTTCCCGCCGCGGGATCAAAATCGGTCTGGAACAGCATCAGCAGTACTCGCTCAAGCCGGATATGTTTGACGAGCTGGTCGGTCTGGTCGACATGCCGGAGACGATCGGAGTGAATTTCGACACGGGGAACTCCTACCTCGGCAACAATGACCCGATCGAGTGGCTGGAAAAGGTCAAAACGCGCCTGGTGCACGTTCACGCGAAGGATATTTCGTTCTCGCAGTCCGATGCTGAACGCGGCAAGGTCATGGGGACGCCGGTCGGCTGTGCGTGCGGAAAAGGCGTCATTGACTGGGAAGCCGTCATCGCCATCCTGAAGTCCATTCCGCAGGACATCGTCATGAGCGTCGAATGCGGTACGCTCGATCAGGCGCAGGACAGCATCGACTACCTGCGGAAACTGATTTAAATTTTAAGGAAAGAGCGGGACGGTCATGTTCCGCTCGCAGCACATATTTTCCCATGAAAAGACGACTATTTTTAAAATTGACTGCCCTGTCCAGCACGCTGACATTTGGCGTTCCTCTGCTGGCGCAGGAATCCAAAAAGAGAGTTCTGTACTACGATTACAGTTCCGGATACGTTCACGAACCGACGCGCGATCACGGCGGAAAAACCGGGATCTGCGGGACTTTTTTCAAAACGGTCGGTGAGAAAAACGGTCTGGAGGTCATCTGTACCAAGGACGGAAACATTTTTGCTGAGGATCTGACGCAGTTCTGCGCGATCATTCTGTACACGAGCGGCGACCTGTACGTCCGCAATCCGCGCTGTCCGGGAAATCCGGTCCCTGCCGGGACTCAGGAAAAGCTGGTCGATGTCGTCCGTGCGGGCGTTGGGCTTCTTTCGCTGCATCCTACGACGGATTCATGGCGGTGTAATGGGACGTCGTACGTCAGCCGAGCGACGGAAGAGACGTACATGAACGACCCCGTCAGCATCATTACGCCGTTCACGAAGCTGGTCGGCGGGCAGTTTATCATGCACGGCCCGCAGCAGGAAGCGGAAGTCTTTTTCTCCGATCCAGTCGAGCTTCCGAGCCTGAAAGCCGTCCCGGGGAAATCGTATCGATGCTTTGAGGAATGGTGCTGTATGAAGAACTTTAAGCCGGACATGCACGTCTACCTGACGCTCAATACGCAGGGGATGAAGGGGGACTGTTATGCCCGCCCGCCGTTCCCGGTCGTCTGGGCGCGTCAGGAAGGAAAAGGGGTCAGCGCCTACTCTGCGTTTGGTCATGGACCGCAGCAGTGGAACGATCCGTTTATCCAGAGCGTTTCCAGCGACCTGTTTCTGCTCACGGCAGGCAAACTCTCCACGGATCTGACTCCGAACATGAAGACTGCCTGTCCCAATGCCTCGATCGCACATTTTTAACAGTTTTTAGTCCCATCCACCAGAAAAGGATTTTATTATGAAACGAAGAGATTTCGTGACGCTCATGGCTGCTGCCGGCGTTGGTTCCCCGTTACTGATCCCCTCCTCCTGCCTTGGAAATGAAGAAAAGGCTGCTGCCTCGGAACGCGTTACCGTTGGTGCGATCGGCGTCGGCGGACGCGGAAATCAGGTTTTCCGCAGTTTCGTGGCCAGCCCGAACGCTCAGGTCGTCGCGGTGGCGGACTGCTACAAAAGCCGTCGTGAACGCTCGGCAAATACCTGCGGCGGAAAAGCATTTTTTGACTTTCAGGAGATCCTTGCGGCTCCTTCCATCGATGCCGTGACGGTCTGTACGCCGGACCATTGGCACGTTCCGATCGCGCTTTACGCTGCCAGAGCGAAGAAATCCTGCTATGTGGAGAAACCGCTTGGCCTGACGCTGGAACAGGTACAGACCTGCGAGAAAGTGTTTGCGGAAAACAAAGTCCATTTCCAGTACGGAACGCAGCAGCGGTCCATGGCGAACTGCCAGATCGGCTGTGAGCTGGTCCGTTCGGGAAAAATCGGCAAGGTCAAGGAGATCGTGGTCCTGTCTCCCAACGGAGGAACAGGCGGAAATCCGACTCCGTGTCCCATTCCGGAAGATCTTGGCGAGGACGGCTACGAACGCTGGCTCGGTCCGGCTCCGAAAGTTCCGTACTGCGCGGACCGCTGCCGTCCGTCGGGCACGTACTGGATCTACGACCAGTCGATCGGATACCTCGGCGGCTGGGGCGCACACCCGCTTGACGTCATGGTTTGGGGAAGCGACGCGGACCTCTCCGGCCTCGTGACCGTGGAAGGGACCGGCAAGATCGGCAGCCCGCTCTACGATACCGTTTACGATTGGGACATGAACATCATGCTCGGCGACGTCAAGGTGAAATTCGCTGCCGCAAACCGCGATTCGACCAAATTCATCGGCGAAGACGGTGCCTGGGTCGAAGTTTACCGTAACGGTCTGCGAACCAGCTCTCCCGATCTGGCTGCCGATCAGGATCGCGCGTACTCGCATGTGGTCGCCACGAACAAACACGCGCAGGATCTCATCGATGCGATCCGCTTCAATCGGACGCCGGTCTCCAACCTTAAGGACGCCGTCCGAAGCGACACGATCTCGCACCTGAGCGATATTGCTGTCCGCACAAAGAGCAAAGTCGTCTGGGATCCGGTGAAACGCGAGCTGGTCGACCCGACTCCGGAGCAGGCCGGGCTGGTTTCCCGTCCGATGCGGAATCCGTGGACGCTGTAGTCTCGGAGGAACCGCAGTCCGTTTTTTCCTAAGATCTGGAGCGCGGTCATTTTCGGCCGCCTCCAGGTCTCATTTCCTAAACTGTTTACGGAGCAGAGGCTATGAGAAGTTGCTTTTTAATTCTGTTTACGTTGACGCTGCTCGGTTCTGTCGTCTGTGCGGCGGACTATCAGTGTGTCAAAACGGAGAATGGCGCTAAACTCGTCAAGGACGGCACAGTCATCTGGGAACAGGTCGTCAAGACGCCGGAAGGGAAACCGTACATTCATCCGGTCACGCTGCCGAACGGGCACGTCATTTCGGATCTTCGTCCCAAAGACCATCCGTGGCATACCGGACTTTGGTTCAGCTGGAAGTTCATCAACGGCGTGAATTACTGGGAGCCGTCCCACGGGAAGACGGAAGTCGAGTCCTGGAACGCGGAGATCGACGGACTCTCTGCGGCCGTGAAGATCCGGCTAAAGTATTTTGACGGCCGTGAGCCTGACGTGACCCTTTTGACGGAAGACCGGGTCGTCGTCTTTTCTGCTCCCGATGAAAAAGGGAACTACACGATCTCCTTCCGGCATCATTTCACCGCAGGAAACGCGGACCTGACGTTTGACTGCACGCCGCTCAGCATTCCGTGGGGCGGATACGCGGGGCTGTCGCTGCGGATGAACCAGTCGGTCCGGAATTTCAGGCTGACTTGCGAAAACGGCGGCGAGACGAAGAAGACCATCCGCGCCAAACCCGCTTCGTGGTGCGATTTTCGCGATGAGAAAACGGGTCAGGGAGTC
The DNA here is from genome assembly GCA_964599445.1 of uncultured Planctomycetaceae bacterium. GTDB lineage: Bacteria > Planctomycetota > Planctomycetia > Pirellulales > Thermoguttaceae > RGIG3701. The sequence goes on from CAZRGJ010000167.1 coordinate 4,096, forward strand.
CGGTTTGTCGTCGTTAAGGGGACGGAGCAGACCCGGTTTTACATTTTGGACGGGGGACACTATTGCATCATTCCCAGCCCGGTCCATGAAGGTCTGCTCCTCTGCAAGGCCGGAGAGTCCTTTGACCTGGAGTATCTTCTCATGGTCGGCGATAAAAAATAGCTTATCCTGCCGGTGGAGATCGGTACGCAGTTGACGGATGGACCACAGGCAAAGTTTTTTAGAAATTTTATTTCATCCCTCCATTTTATGATTCAGGAGAATATCCCAATGACAAATCGACGTGATTTTTTGAAAGCTGCCGCGGTCACCGCGTCGGCGATCCCCGCCCTCGACATAATTCCCGCCTCCGCCGCAGGTTCCAATGAACGCATTGGCGTCGGATTCATCGGCGTCGGCGGTCGAAGCAGCGCGCATCAGAGCATCGTTAAGAATTTCCAGAAGGAAGGGATCGTTGACCCGGTCGCCGCCTGCGATGTTTACCGTCCGCGTCTTCAGGCAGCGTCCCGGAATCTGGGTAACTGCAAAATGTACGATGAACACGAGGCGCTGCTTGCCGATCCGAATGTGGACGTCGTGTGCATCGCGACCCCGGACCGTCTTCACGCGCAGATGGCGATCGATGCGGTCAACGCCGGAAAAGACGTTTACTGCGAAAAGCCGCTGACGCACTGGGATCAGTTTGAAGTGGCGAAAAAGATCGAACATGCGGCGGCGAAGAATAATCGGCTCGGTCAGGTCGGTACGCAGTACATGGCGGATGAGAACTTCCCGAAAATCGCGCAGATGGTCCAGGAAGGGATCATCGGCAAGCCGGTCCACGTGCAGTTGAGCTACTTCCGCCGCGGCGACTGGGGCGAAAGAATGCCGATCCCGGATCCCAATGCGAAACCCGGTCCGGATCTGAACTGGGAGCGTTTCCTTGGCGACGCGCCGAAAGTGCCGTTCTCCGTCTCGCGCTTCTTCCAGTGGCGTCTGTGGTGGGATTACGCCGGCGGTCCGTCAACAGACCTGCTGGTCCACGTGTTCACGCCGGTCTTCTGCATGTTGAGTCTCGATTTCCCGACCCGCGTTTTCGGCGGCGGCGGAACGTTCCAGTACAATCGTGAAGTTCCGGATCAGTGCAATATCATCGCCGACTACGAAGACGGTCCGTCGGTAGTCATGTGCAACTCGCTGTCCAACCACGTCGCGTCCGAGACCAAGATCCGCGGCACGGACGGCATCATCATTTGGGATGAACTGACCCGCAAGAGCGAAGGCATCCGCATCGTTCCGTTCGCCAAGGGGAAGGAAGAGATCCGGATCCCGTGGAACGGCATGGGGAATACGTCGAAACTGTGGAAGAACCTGCTCGATTGCGTCAAAACGCGCGAAAAGCCCTTCAGTGACATCGAAACTGCCGTCCGCGTGCAGGCTCCGCTGAGCATGGGGGTCATTTCCCACCGCGAAAACAAGGTCGTTCTGTTCGATAAAGAAACGCAGACGATGAGTCTGAGCTGATCCCGCCAAACACAAGGAGAATATCATGAAACGCATTTTTTCTGCATTTTTGCTGGCATTTGCCATGACAGCCCCTGCTGCGGCCGTTGAAAACTGCTGCTATGATATGGCGAGCGGTTCTTTCGGTGTCGCATGGATCGATTCCATCGGTGAGATCCGCGTTTTTGACGGTCAGAAAAGCGTCCGTCTGAACGGTTTCTACGAAAGAGGCGACAAGATCGCAGTCCTGGACCTTGATGGAGACGGCCGCGATACGCTGGCGGTCATCACACAGAATCGAAAGGCTCTGTATGTCATTGACGTTGAAAAGACGATCGAGACCGGCAAAACCGTCGTTCTTTCCGCGAACAACGGAAACAACATCAAGGGGTTCTGTACCGCTCCCGCAGGCACGGCACACGAACCGAAGGGGTCGGTGATCGTGTCGACGTATGCCGGTTCCTCCTTCATGTGGAACAAAGACTACGATGGCAAAGGCTGGCCCGCGATTCCCGGCGATTTCTCGCATGTCTCCAGCGGAATGCTCAAGGCAAAGATGCCCGCGCAGTTCGCAGTCGTGACGCACGGCGATGTCTACACGTACAATCCTGCGTGGCGGGTCTACTCGCAGAAACTCATGGGCCGCAATGTGAATTCGACCATATGCGGCAATTTCGCTCCGCTGACCAAAGAGGACGAGATCATCGCCGCCGCGGAAGATGAGACCTACATCATCATCGGAAATAAATCGGACGCTCTCGGCAAGGCG
>CAZRGJ010000168.1:0-6300 GCA_964599445.1 uncultured Planctomycetaceae bacterium
AGATCTTCACGCAAATGCTCCCGACACGCTGACGGATCGCTGACGCAGTCCGTACGACCGACAGCGAACGCACTTTCGCACAAGGGCTTCGTGCTTTTTTGCGGACTCAGGTTTTCTGGAGCGATTCCTGCCATCGGAGGAGGGTCTGGAATGCCTGGATCGGAGTCATCTCATTGACGTCCATTTTTTTCAGCTCCTCGATGATCGGCGGGTCTTTGGGGTCAAACATGAGGTACTGAATATCGTGCGGCTGTGTTTGCGGACCGGCTTTCTTCGGATCCAGTGTGCGCAGCGGGGCGTTCGGGATGGGGGTGGAAGGCGCGGAACCGCCATCCTGCTGCATTTTTTGAGACTCGTTTCCGGTTCTAGCACCGTTCTGTTCGTTTTCGAGCAGTTCGGCCTGACGTTCTTCCATCTGGCGAAGGAGCTGTTCCGCACGTTCCAGAACTTCCACCGGCACGCCGGCCAGACGCGCGACGTGGATCCCGTAGCTTCGGTCTGCGGCTCCTTCGACGATCTTGTGGAGGAACACGACCTCGTCGTTCCATTCCTGGACCGCGACGTTGAGATTCCGCACGTTCTGGAACGTTTGGGGGAGGTCCGTCAGTTCATGATAGTGCGTCGCGAAAAGGGTCCGGCATCCGATTTTTTCGTGCATGTGCTCAATGATGGACCACGCCAGTGAGATTCCGTCGTAGGTACTCGTACCGCGTCCGATCTCATCCAGCACCACGAGACTCCGGGGCGTCGCCATGTTCAGGATCCTGGCGGTCTCCGTCATTTCGACCATGAAGGTACTTTGACCGCGTGCGAGTTCATCGCTCGCTCCCACCCGGGTAAAGATCCGGTCCACGATGCCGATTTTTGCCTCACGCGCGGGGACGAAGCTGCCGATCTGGGCCATGAGCGTCAGGAGCGCGACCTGGCGAATGTACGTGCTTTTCCCGGACATGTTAGGCCCGGTGATCAGCAGGATCATTCCACGCGCCTCGTCGCAGATGATGTCGTTGGGCACAAAATCTCCGTCCGGCGTCACCATGTCCAGCACGGGATGGCGTCCGTCGAGGATCTCCAGTTCATTTTCTTCCGTGATCTGGGGCCGACAGTAATTCCGCTGGCGCGCGGTCTCCGCAAATGCGAGCAGAACGTCCAGTTCCGCAAGAACGCCGGCCGTCAGGTTCATGCGGTGACGGTACTGGAGCGTGATCTCGCGAAGTTCCGTAAAAATGCGGTACTCGATCTCTTTTTGGCGTTCATCTGCCGAAAGAACGAATTCTTCATGCTCTTTCAGTTCCGGCGTGATGTACCGCTCGGCATTCTTGACCGTCTGTTTCCGAATGAAGGTGTCCGGGATCTTGCTCTGCTGCGAGTTGTTCACTTCGAGATAGAAGCCGAACACTTTATTGTACCCGACCTTCAGATTCTGGATCCCGGTCTCTTCCTGGACTTTCGCCTGATAGTTCGTGATCCATTCCCGGCCGCCGTGCGACGCATCGCGCAGTTCGTCCAGCTTTTCCGAGTACCCGGGCCGGATGATCCCTCCTTCGGTGATCTGGACCGGCGGATTCTCGATGATCGCCTCCTGGATGGTCTTCGCCAGATCCGGGCAGAAATCGATCTCTCCGATGATCCGGACGATCAGCGGACTTTTCATCGGACGGAGCTGTTTCCAGATCTTGGGAAGCATGGTGAGCGTCTGCCCGATGGCGTAAAGATCCCGCGGATTGGCCCGCATGGTCGCCACGCGGGTCAGAAGACGCTCCAGATCGTAGATCCCGCGCAGATCCTTGCGGAGTTCCTGGCAGACCTTCGAGTCTTTCATGAGTTCCTCGACTGCATCCTGACGCAGCTCGATCAGCTTTTTGCTCGTCAGAGGATTTGCGATCCAGTCCGCAAGCATACGCGAACCCATCGACGTAATGCAGCAGTCAAGCGCAGATAGAAGCGAACCTTCCCGCTTTCCTTCCCGCATCGTTCGGGTGATCTCCAGACTTCGCCGGCTCGATTCGTCGATCTCCAGCGCTTCGCCGGTTCGGTAAACGCGGAGCGAATCGAGGTGCTCGAGGGAGACTTTCTGCGTCTGGCGGAGGTAATCCAGCACCATTCCCGCGGCTCGGATCGCCTGCCGGTCTTCCGGAAGCTGAACATTGAAGCCGAATCCGTCCAGATTCATGACGCGGAAATGGTCCTTCAGCTGTTTGAGTGCGAAATCCAGCCCCGCAGCCCAGTCCGGACGACGCGAGACCATCATTTTGTTCATGACCCACTCCGGAAGTTTGAGGCTTTCGCAGACCAGACATTCCGACGGCATGATCCGTGCCAGCTGATCGTAGAGCCTGGCTCGCGGAAATCCGGCTGCATAGAATCGGCCAGTCGAAAGCTCCACCCACGAAAGTCCGATGAATGCGTCATCCACGACGACGGACGCAAGATAGTTGCTCTCCTTCGGGTTCAGGAGAAAATCTTCCGTCAGCGTCCCCGGAGTCACCACGCGGGTCACTTCGCGCTTCACCAGCCCCTTTGCCTGCTTCGGATCCTCCATCTGGTCGCACACCGCGACACGATAGCCCTGCTCGATGAGTTTCCCGACGTACGCTTCGAGCTGCTGATGCGGAAAACCCGCCATCGGCATCGCATTTTCGCCTCTTTCCCGGCTCGTCATCGCGAGATTCAGAACTAAGGCGCCGACTCGCGCATCTTCGTGGAACATTTCATAGAAATCACCCATTCGAAAAAGAAGAATCGCATCCGGGCAGGCTTTCTTCGCTTCGAAGTACTGCTTCATCATCGGAGTCATTTTACGGGGCGTATTTTCTTCTGGATTCGACATGATTTGCTCTGTGTGTGGAAAATGGGTCTGGAGGTTGAATAAAAAAGCATCCGTCCGGTTTCGGCGTCAGGCGGATTTCGGCCGTTTGCGGCAGATCCTGCGGAATTCAAAGTGCCGGCTTTCGGGACCGGTCTGGGAGATGCGGATCTCGGCGTAGTCGCGCGGAAGGCACGTTTCGATCCGGTCCGCCCACTCGATGAAGGTGAGTCCGCCGCCGTCAAAGTACTCTTCCGGTCCCAGTTCGAGGAATTCGTCGTCGTCCTTCAGGCGGTAGGCGTCGAAATGAAAGATCGGACGCGAGCCGCTCGTGTACTCCTGGATGAGCACGAACGTCGGGCTGGTGACGTCTTCTTCCGGGACACCGGCAGCGGAAGCGACTGCCTGAACAAAACGGGTCTTTCCTGCTCCAAGCGTCCCGAGCAGCGAGATGACCGTGCCGTTTTCGAGCACGCTTTCGACGATTTTTCCCAGTACGTCGGTCTCTTCGAGGGAATGGACATCGCATTCGACGCACTTTCCGCGCATTTCTTCACTCCAGCGGCCCGTCAACAGGGCGTTCAGTGCCGGATGCAGATCAGGAAGATCCATGGCTTTTCTCCCGCATAAATGTTGAAAATGACTTCATTTTCCTCCATTATACCACTTTTTAAAAAAACGCCTACCCACCCCGGGAAAATAATTTGAAAAACACACAGTGAAAACGGGAAGAATAAAAAAGGTTTTACTATTAGGAAAACTTAAAGGGCTGGTCCGAATAAATCAAAAGAATTGCATTTGACTGCACGATAAAACATGATGATTGAATGTGTGTGCATCCATTTCCCCGCTTTTCCATCGGTTTTCAGGAAGAAATGAGAGAGGGAAAAGAAAAATCGGGGATCCGCATTTGGAAAAATCATGAAGTCAGGAATGTCCCATGAGCAACAGTGAATCCGTACAGGAAAATGTACCGGTCGAAAAAAGCACGAAAGAATGGTTTTCGTGGGGGATCGCGGGAGCTTTCATCCTCCTGCTGGTCTATGCGTACTGGAATATGTTCGAGAGCGCGATGGTGGAATGGAGCTCGAATGAGCTTTACTCCCACGGGTACCTGATCCCGCTTCTTGCCGCGATCATTTTGTACATGCGCCGCCAGCCGCTGCGTCCCAGCACGGCAAAAGAACAGATCGCCGGAGCCGGGATCATTCTCGGAGCGTCGTTTCTGCGCGTTTTCATGTCGTCGTTTGAGACCGGCGATATGTACACGTTCGTGCTCGCATTCGTCGGCCTGATCCTCATCATCGGCGGCACGTCGATGCTTCGCTGGGCGGGACCGATCGCATTCCTGCTTCTTTTTATGTTCCCGCTGCCGCACACAGCGACGCAGCAGCTTCTCGTTCCGATGCAGCGTTTCGCGACGACTGCGAGTACGTTCGTCCTCCAGGTCATCGGTTTCCCGGTCTTTCAGGACGGGATCACCATCAGCATCGGCACGAGTCAGATCAACATCGTCGAGCAGTGCAGCGGTCTGAAGATGACGACGATCTTCCTCGCGCTTTCCATTTCGCTCATCCTGATCAACGAGCGCGAGTGGTGGGAAAATATCATCATCCTGATCATGGCGATCCCGATCGCGCTGCTGACGAACATCGTCCGCATCGTCGTGACGGGCATGGTCATTTTCATGTTCCCGGAAAGCGAGACGCTGAAAAAACTCGTCCATGACGGAGCCGGTCTCTGCATGGTCCCGCTGGCGATCGGATTTCTCGTTCTGCTCCAGTGGATCCTCTCCAACATTTTTGTGGAAGATGACGGACCCACGCAGCTCGACATGATCGAGAATCCGAAGGAAGTCTTCTGGAAAGACCGGAAAACGATCCAGGACTAGGACGAAAATACTCCGAAACCGGGTCTGAAAATGATTCGGGACCGGGTGAAGATCCGGAAGAAAAACCCAAAGAGACATTCAAAGAAAACCTTTTTGAATAGATCTGCGTAATGTTCGGCAGGCGGAGACCGCAAGAGGCGCATCTTCCCCGCAGAACAGAAGCAGAACGCCGTTCCTGCGGAGATCCCGTTTTCAGACGGAATTTTCGAAACGGACGGCACGCTCCCGTGCAGGAAAACGGGAGTAAAGTTCCGACAGGAAAAATTTTGCTGATTCATTCAACCACAGACAAAACAGGTGCAAAAGTGGAACAGAACTTTAACCAGCTTCCCGCAGAAGTGAATCCTCAGGGACGTGAACTTGCCGTTTCACGCCGCGCGGGGGGATACCAGCAGCAGCTTCAGTCCTACAAACGGCAGCCGGACATCATCAGCCGTTCGATCCGGCCGACCGACTTCGTATTTGCTCTTCGCCGCCGATGGGTGCTGAGCATGGTACTCGGATTCTTCCTCACTACGGTCGTGATCCTCATCGCGTACCTCACCATTCCGGTGGAATACAGCGCGAAGGTCATGCTCCGTTTTGCGGAAGACCGCCAGTACATCCTCTTCAAACTTCCCTCGGAAAAGCACTACCTGAACGACCGAAACGCTCAGGCGACGCTCATCCGAAGCAACATCGTGCTCGGTCCGGCACTGCAGATGCCCGGCATTTCCAAGCTGAAGTGCCTCCGCGACGAACAGGACAAAGTCCATTGGCTCGCGACGCATCTTTCGGTCGGCTACACCGGTTCGGAGATCCTCCAGATCTCCATCAGCGGAGAAGACCGCGATGAGCTGGTCAAGATCCTGACGGCCGTCCGCGACTCATACATGAAAGAGATCGTGCAGGTCGAACGCGACATGGAAACGCAGAAGCGGAACAACCTGGAGCGTGCGTACAATCACCTCGGCAAAATGAAGCAGCGCAAGGAGATCCAGTACCAGAACCTTGCCGACCGACTGGGTGTCAGCGACTCGAAAAACGCGATGTACTCGAACCGCTTCGCACAGGAAAACCTGGCGCACTGGCGTCAGCAGCGCGACATGAACCTCGCCCGGATCAACGGTCTCTCGATGGAGATCAAAAAACGGTCAGCTCTTTTGGAAGCGATGGCTCCCGAAGAGCAGGGCGCATCGCGCGAAGAACGCGAAAATGCCCGGATCCAGCAGCGCACCAACCTGATCCGCTCCCTGACCGCGCAGGCTCTCAATGAGAATCCGATGATCAAGGAACTCCGGATGCAGTACGAAAATATTCAGGGCGTCCTCGAACGCGAACGCTCCGTCGCGAAGGATCCGAACCACCCGAATATCAAGCGTCTGGAACAGGCCATGGAAGACTGCAAGACCCAAATCGCGTCCGCGACCAAGCGTCTGACTCCGGAAATCGCGAAGCTGGTCCAGGCCAAGATCGACAATGAGGAGGTCCCGATGACTCGCGCGGAGAAACTCGCCGAGACGATCGAGACGCTCAAGATCGAACTGGCGGTCTACCAGGCGGAGTATGATTCCTGCGAGAAAGCGTACCAGTCGGAACTCGCCAAAGCGAAAACCTCCGGTGA
>CAZRGJ010000169.1:0-6300 GCA_964599445.1 uncultured Planctomycetaceae bacterium
CTCCCATGTCTTTCCATCATCCTTTGAGAGAAACGCCGTCATGCGCGAACGTCCAACATCCTGATCGATCGGCCCGTTTTTGACCAGAATGAGGTTTCCGCTCTGGAGCCGACGCAGAATGAAGCGTGAGGACGTGTGGCATATCGCCGATTCTTTGAAGTCCGTCCAGGTCTTCCCGCCATCTTCGGAGTAGAAGTCGCCGATTCCGCGATTCGTCCGGTTCATGAGCCAGAATCTGCCGTCTTTCAGCTCAACGATGGAATGTTCGTCGAAAAGCGCAAATTCCGGCGGCGTGTATCCGCGTCCCAGCTTCGTCCAGCTCTTTCCCTCATCTTCCGAAACGACGAACCACGCGCCAGCCGGTCCGTTCGGCGAGCGGTCCAGATCCGGATCCCCTGCCCATGGGAGATTCCAGACCGAAACAGGAAGGATCCACCGTCCTTTTGAGTCCGCGATCGGTTTGTTCATCATGATGCCTTCCGTCACGAAACGCGGTGCGCTCCACGTCGGTTTTTCGGCCCCCGGGTCTTCTGTGCTGATGCACCAGAGATCCGCCGGTCCCTCATGTCCGGGACGCTGGGAAAAGAAAAGGAAAAGCCGTCCGTCCGGTGCGAACCAGATCGATGGATCGTAGAGGCGCGGTTCCCCCGGCTGATCGAGGCAGAAAAGCGGCTTCGACCACGTCTTCCCACCGTCGCGGCTTCGGGAAAGGACGACATAATTGTCGCGGTCTTCCGTCACGCCGCCAGTGTACCAAGTGACCCAAATATCCTGATCGTCAGTCACGGCAAGGCTGGAGATCCCCTGAAATTTTCGGAATTCGTCGCCGTATTCTGCCGGAAGCGGTTCCAGGAAGACCGGCGGGACCAGATCTCCGGCACACAACGGCGCAGCAGAGAGAACAAACAGAAAAAATGCGAACCAGTTCTTCATGATCGGGACTCTTTTTAAAGGGTAGGAGGTCGTTTTTGGAAAATTTGGAAATCGGGCTGGATTGTTTGGTGGGATCGGACCGGTTTTAAAATCGACGGCTAAAAATCGGAAGAAAGAAAAATCGGGAAGATTTTTCTCCTAGTTCTCCCAATTGGCCGCTTTGCCGTCGGCTTTATGGGAAAGGAGACGATGGGTCTCCGAGTCGATCGAGTAACTGACCCGCTGCACGGAACCATCGCACATCGTCATGCCGAACGTTCCCGCGTGAGTACTTCCGAAAGCTCCGTGATTCGCGACTCCCATTCGGTCCTGAGCCGGTTGGGAATTTCCGGAACGAATGATGTCTTCGTCATTTCCGCAATAGACGACGATGTCGTCGCCGCCGTCTTTTCCTGTCTCGTAATCGTTTGAGTTCAAATATTTTTCGCCGACCAGGTACGTATTGCTGCTTCCGTCGCGGATCTCGCCGAACTTCACGACACTTTTGAAAAACGTGACGCCGGAACAGGTGATCGACTTGAGTTTCGTCCGTCCATCTGCAATCGTCGATGGATACGTTCCGTATCCGGCAGAATTCCAGTTTCCGTTGGACGTATCGCCACCGTTTCCGCAGTAATCCAGTTTCCCGGTCATGGTGCACGGCGTTGTGTTGATGAGCTGGGCACCGAGAGCGTATGGGTATGTTTTTGCCGCACGGCGTGAGGGACAGTTAAAGACTCCCACGACTGCTTCTGCACGTGTTTTCGCGCCGTCTTTCTGCGTCTGGTCCGTCTCCGTCGTGCCGTTCATTCCGAGCTGCCAGACGGCATTCTGCTCCATGTACGGCAGGATCGAGTACGCCCAGCCTCCCGGCTGATTCGCGCCGAATCCCTGGTCTGCATCACCGACCCAGTATCCGTCCCAGCCGCCGCTCGGAAAGGTCTTCACGGTCGATTCATGATTCAGAGAGGCGATCCCCATCTGTTTCAAATTGTTCGAGCACTGCATCTGCCTCGCCGCTTCGCGAGCCTGCTGGACAGCCGGGAGAAGCAGACCGACCAGCATTCCGATGATCGCGATGACGACAAGAAGCTCAACGAGCGTAAAACCGTTCGGAACCGCACGTTTTTTGGGATTCCAATTGCAGGCGACGGAAATGTTGGGGAAAAGCATGAGGTGCACCTTTCTTGCGGGGAGTCTGAGAAAGAGGAGGGGAACTGAAAAAGCGAAACCGATCCAGCCGTTCTGAATCCTCTCCACACAGTCTGCACACAAAACACGCTTTTCAAAACCGGCATCGTTCAAAAATCCTGCGATTTTCTCCCAAAACCGATTTTTCGATACTGTGGATGCGGCAGATGCATCATTCCCTGATTTTAGCAGACGGAAAACAAAAAGTCAAGACTTCCCCAGGGAAATCCACAGAAAAAAGTACTCATTCCTCCAAAAATCAGAAACAGGGTCAGCGCAATGGTTTCTGTCCTGCATTTTCTGCCGAAATGAAGAACTCCATCCGTCCCCTTCAAAGGCTTTCAGACCGGTGCGGAATTCGCTTACGGCAGGAACTCCGCATCGATCTGAAATCGATCGATCTCCCTTAATCGATCCGCTCAAAATCTTCCGGACCATGCTTGCACAGCGGGCAGACGTAGTCGGCAGGAAGCGTTTCGGAGTCCGATTCGTGAATGTGCCCGCAGATCCTGCATCGAAAGCGGATCTTTCCATTTGATGCGGGTGTGGATGTTTCCGGCTGCGGTTTGATGTTCTGATGGTAGAACGCGTAGGTCGCGCTCGGAGTTTGCGGGTCAAGGATCCTTCCATCCGTCACGTCTGCAAGGAAAAGCGTATGCGTCCCAAGATCTACCGTCGAAATGACCTGCCCGCACAGGAAGGCGTTCGCTCCCTCCTTCCATACGAGAATACCGTTTGCCGTCCGTTCCACAGCGTTGGCGGCGTAGAATTTTTCTGCATTTCGGCCGCTCTGGAATCCAAAACGCTGGAACGTCAGAAACGCAGCGTTCTCGGAAAGGATCGCGGCATTAAATTTCCCTGTCCGCAGGATCATATCGTGCGTCAGATTCTGCTTGCTGACCGTGATGGTCACGCGGCAGGGCGAGGAAGTCACCTGCGCGAGCGTGTTGATGATGCACCCATTATCTTTGCCGTTTTCTTCTGCTGAGAGAACGTAAAGTCCATAACCGATTTTAAAAAGAACTGATGGATCCATGATTCATTCCTGACTCTGAAAAATGTTCGCGATATTCTGCTAAACGATTTCTTTTTATCGGCAAAGTAGGAAGGATTTCCTTAACGAAAATCTCTTCATCTTCAGACACCGCACGAAAACATATGCGTTTCCTCTGCGTATTGGAAAAAACAGAATGATTTTCAGGTTGGCGAATGTCCTTCCAGCCTTGGGGACTTTTGCGAAATGATTCCGGTTTTCTGTTTAAAAAAATTCCCCAACGCTGCAAAAAATTCCCCAAATGAAAATTGGAAGGACAAAAAAGTCTCCATTTTGACGGGAGAAAATGCCTTCCGGGCACAGCCTGCGCCGAGGCATAAAGAATATTTGAAATCTGCGTAAATTTCCATATTGAAATGCGCAAAAGTACCTTGACAGAATTTTCGGCCTGAGTATAATAAAATGAAACTGATGGTTTGGATCCAGTGAGACCTTTTGGAAATTTCGTCATGAGTCACGCTCAAAAACCGCAAACGGGACGCACCATTCCCCGAGTCGCGCTACTCGTCGAAACATCGCGGGAAGTCGGACGTTCGATCCTTTCGGGAATCGAACGCTACGCGCGTCTCTATGGCCCATGGGCATTCCACCTGTTTCCGGGAGATCTGGCTCAGCAGATCGAAAACGTAAAGACCTGGGACGCAACGGGGATCATCGCGCGAATCGAGACTCACGAAGTCGCGCAGACCATTCTGGAAAGCGGACTTCCTGTCGTGGGGCTTGACCTTTACGAAGAACACAAGGCGCCGGGGCACCCGCTGCGGAACATCTGCGAAGTCTCGGTCAACAGTACCGCGGTGGGAAAAATGGCTGCGGAACATTTAATGGAGCTTCGATGCGAGAATTACGCATTCGTCGGAGAGATCCACGATGTCCTCTGGTCCCGCGAGCGTGAGGAATCTTTCTGCCGAACGCTTTACTGGGCCGGATTCCGCTGTTTTCGATACAAGCCGTACCGAAAAGACCTTGCGTGGACGGACGAGATCCATGAACTCGCCCGCTGGCTCCAGGAACTCCCCAAGCCTGTCGGTCTTTTCGCCGCCATGGACGTCCGCGGACGTCAGGTCATCGCCGCGTGTCAGGAATACGGGATCCGCGTTCCGGAGGACGTGGCGGTCCTCGGAGTCGACAATGACCCGCTGATCTGTCGGCTCTGTTCTCCGCGAATGTCGAGCGTCATCCTCGATTCCGAGACCGGAGGCTACCAGGCTGCGCTCATTCTGGACGGACTGATGCGTGGAAAGCTCCATGAAAAGGTCTCTTTCCACATCAATCCAATCGGTATCGCAGGCAGGGAGTCAACAGAACGGCCTCCGTTCGACGATCCGATGGTCAATGAAGCCCTCCGTTTTATCCGCCAGAATTCCATGATCGCGCTCAGTGTACAGGAAGTCGCCAACTACGTCCGTGTTTCACGCCGTGTGCTGGAAACGCGCTTCCGCAGGATCGTCGGACAGTCGGTCCTTGAAAACATCTGCGCGCAGCGGCTGGAACGCGTCAAACAGCTTCTGCTCAAAACGGACATGAAAGTCAGCGAGATCGCCGAAGCGTGCGAATTTGGAACGGACGGATACCTAAGCCGATTTTTCAGACGGGAATCCGGAATGACGATCTCGGAATTCCGTACCCGGGAACGTCACTGAAGTCCGCCGGATCCTCCAGGAAGCTCAAACCGTCCTCCTTCCCCCCAAATTTTCCGAGGGCCTTCGGATCCCCCAGATCCAAAACCTTTTGACAAAAAAATCAAACATTTTCAGTACTGAAACTCAGGGCACTGCCAGAAAATCGAAATGGAGAAAATCATGCACTTTCCGATCGCTCTGTCTTCCGGCCTGACTTCCCTGGACTGCTGTGTGGTGGCGGGATATTTCCTGCTCCTCTTCGGTCTTGCGTGGTGGGTCATCAACAAATCGAAAAATACTGCGAAAGATTACTTTCTTGCCGGCAATTCCCTCGGCTGGTTCATCGTCGGGTCGTCGATCTTTGCGTCGAACATCGGCTCGGAACACCTCGTCGGATTGGCGGGAAGCGGATGCACGGACGGCGTCATGATGGCGCACTTTGAGCTTCACGCCTGGTGCCTGCTCATTCTCGCGTGGGTCTTCATGCCGTTCTACGTACGGAGCAAAGTCTTCACGATGCCCGAATTCCTTGAACAGCGTTTTTCGCCGAACGCCCGCTGGGTCCTCTCGCTCATCTCGCTGGCTGCGTATGTCGTCACGAAAGTCGCGGTCGGGATCTTCGCCGGCGGCGTCGTCTTCAAAGTGCTGCTCCCGGAACTGAATTTCATGGGAATGGACAGTTTCTGGATCGGGTCGATCCTCGTCATTATTCTCACGGGCCTCTACACGATGCTCGGCGGAATGCGAGCGGTCGCCTATACCGAGACACTTCAGACCGGGATCCTGATTTTCGGTTCGGCTCTGGTCACGATCTACGGACTTTCCGCTCTCGGCAAAATGGACGGCGGCGACGGTTCCCTCGCGAAAGGCTGGGAAAATATGCGGGCCGTCTGTTCCAATGAAGAAGAAGGACGCGACATGCTGAATCTCTGGCGTCCCATGCTTCCGGAAGGTGTCGAAGCCTCCTGGGCTCCCGTCATCGAAAAGAACGACGAAGGAAAGATCACCCGTCAGGCATGGTATTTCAAGGACAAATCACAGACCTCGCACTATCCGTGGATCGGAATGCTCTTCTGTGCGCCGATCATCGGTCTCTGGTACTGGTGCACCGACCAGTACATCGTACAGCGCGCCCTGAGTGCCAAAAGCGACACGGATGCACGCCGCGGAAGCATTTTCGCCGCGTGTCTGAAACTCCTTCCTGTCTTCATCTTCATCATCCCCGGCATGATCTGCTTTGCGCTGGCGTACCATGGTGCAGACGGTCTCCAGTCGCTCATCACGGAAGAAAACGGCGTGAAGAAAGCGATCGCCAGTGAATCGCAGGGTGCCTTCGCCCTCATGGTTCGGGAAGTCCTTCCTTCCGGTATCCGCGGAATCGTCGTGGCGGGCCTGCTCTCCGCGCTGATGAGTTCGCTGGCCGGCGTTTTTAATGCGTGCGCGACGCTCTTCACGATGGACTTCTACCAGAAATTCCGCCAGAACGTCTCTGAACAGCAGCTTGTCTGGGTCGGCCGTGCC
>CAZRGJ010000170.1:0-1057 GCA_964599445.1 uncultured Planctomycetaceae bacterium
CTCGCAAAAGCGGAAGAAGCAGCGCGGGCAAACTGTTCCGAACTTCACATCGTGAGTGCCGTCGATCCGGAACTTCCATACGCATGGTACGTCGATCGGGTCCGGACGATCCATCAGGCGTTCCCTCAGCTTCAGATCAAAGCGTTTACGGCCGTTGAGATCGCGTGGATGGCGGAGATCAGCGGGAAAAGCATCGCGGACGTCCTCATGGAACTTCGGCTTGCCGGTCTCATGACGCTGCCGGGAGGCGGTGCGGAGATCCTCGTCGACGAGGTCCGGAAGGTCATTTGTGCGAAAAAACCGATGAGCGAGACCTGGCTGGAAGTCCATCGGACGGCCCACAAACTGGGGATCCCGTCGACGGCGACGATCCTGTACGGACACATTGAAACGCCGGAACAGAGAGTGGAGCACCTGATGAAACTGCGTGAACTTCAGGCAGAGACCGGCGGTTTCATGGCACTCATTCCGCTGGCATTTCATCCGCATTCTACGCCGCTTTTTGAGGGCGGAATGTTTTCGAATCGGAAAACGTCGGCCGAGGATGATCTGCGCATGTTCGCAGCCTCACGGCTCATTCTGCACAATTTTCCGCATATCAAAGCGTACTGGATCTCGCTGGGGATCCAGACCGCACAGATCGCACTCGCCTACGGAGCCAGCGATCTGGATGGAACCGTGCGTCAGGAAAAGATCCACCATGATGCCGGGTCCCAAACACCGGAATGTCTGAGTGTGGAGGAGATCCAAAATCTCATTCGTGAAGCGGGCAGAGTTCCCGTAGAGCGGGATTCCATCTACCGCCCAAGAAACGCACAGGGAATGGGGTGAGGGGAAATTTTTGGATCCAGGATCAAGGTCCGGAATTAAGAATTTGAGCTTCTGATTTCATTTCATGACGAGAAATGGCCCGCAAGCAGTTTGCGGGCCGTTTGTTTGAAGGACGTTGGGAGGAGCGCGTGGATCGGGAAATCGGAAACTCCAAGGCTGAATATTCCGAATGTTTCCGCCTGCCGACCGATATTCAGCTTCAGTTGGTCAGCGAGACGGCTTTTCC
>CAZRGJ010000170.1:1067-6272 GCA_964599445.1 uncultured Planctomycetaceae bacterium
TCGTGCGTTTCACCGTCGATCGAATAGGAAATACGCTGCACGGAACCATCACACATCACCATTCCGAACGCGCCGGCATGGCAGCTGCCGAAACGGCAGGAATCGCGGTCGAAACCTTCACGATCCTGTACGGGCAGGCGCGTATCCTTGGTCGAGACGCGCATATTGTCGCCATCGCATCCGCCATAGACGCTGATGTCGTCCGTGTAGCTGAAATTCGCAGAAGCATTTGCGGATTCGTATGCCGCCGGCACGAGGTACTTTTCGCCGATGAGGTACGTGTTGCTCGTTCCGTCGCGGATCTCTCCGATCTTCGCCGCACCGTAGTCGTACGAGACGCCGTTTGCTTTGGGATCCGCCCACGTTCTGTTTTTCGCACAGGAAAGACTATTGCTCCAGTTGGAGTTCGTCGATTGGTTCGCTCCATTATTGAAGCCGTTGGTACTCGAACCGAAACTGGCGGCGTAGTCCCCTTTGACGCATTCCGTCATGGCATCGCAGTCTTTCCCATAATCCCGCATATAGTAGAGTTTGGCAGGACGGCGTGACGGACAGTTGAAAATATTGACGGGAGACTGGCATCGGGCTTTCGTTCCAGCCATCTGTGTGCCGCTCACCTCATTCACGTTTCCATCTGTTCCGAGCTGGAAAAGCGCGTTCTGTTCGAGGAACGGCAGCATGGAGTACGCCCAGCTTCCCGGCTGCATGTAGCCGAAACCAAGATCCGGGTCACCTTTCCAATAGTAGTACCATCCGCCGGAAGGGTAGGTCTTCACAGAACTTTCATGGTTCATGGAAGCCAGGCCCATCTGTTTCAGGTTATTGTTGCACTGAAGTACACGCGCAGCTTCTCGCGCCTGCTGGACGGCAGGAAGGAGAAGACCCACCAGCATCCCAATGATCGCGATGACTACGAGCAGTTCAACGAGCGTAAATCCCTTTTTCTTCATGTGTTTTCCTTTTTTCTGAAAAATTCCGTGAATAGAAATCCCCCATTCCCGGAATAGTGGATCAGCCTGTTTATTTCACGTTTCCGACTTTGCCTCGTCGGCGAAGCGTCAGCATTCCAAACGCGCCGCAGACGAGAAGCACCCATGTGGAGGGTTCCGGAACCCCCGTCGAGCGGAGGAAGCCGTCGCCACCGGCCATCAGGCCCGTGAGGTCCCAATTGGATCCATCGTAGGGATTGCTCAGAAGATGGATCTCACTGAAGCCGAAATTCGCGTCACCCGCAACGTCAAAGAGCTGAAACGAGGAATCCTGGGACAGTTCACCGGAGAAAATGAGGTTCAGTACTCCATTGGCTTCCATGTCGCCGTCGATGACCAGCTGGTCTGCGATCCCTTTGGAAAGATCAATGTCGAGGTTCAAAACGGCATCATCTGCCATCGTGTAGCCGCCCGCGATCTCCAGAGTGCCGACTTCCGCGTTCTGCGGGTCTGCCGAGAAAAGGATCCCCGGCGTGTTAAGGTCTACGCGCATTCCAGTTCCAGTCTTTTCGATGTCGATGTCGAGGCTCTGTCCACCGGAGCCTTCCCGCATGTTGATCTGGATAGGATGGAGACCAGCGGTCAGTTCTGCCGAGCCGGTCTGATATGTGTAGTAATCCACCCAGGAACCACTTCCGATACTCTTACCGTCGATGAAGATCTGCGCGTTATCGTCCACATTAATATGGAAAGTATAGTTTCCGGCTTCCGGCACGTAAATGTATCCGTCGTAGGAGGTCATGAATGTATTTTTGTCCGGAATACTGCTGCTGTCTCCGACGATCCCGATCCCGGAAGCCGACGGCGTGAGAGAATCCAGATCGTTCCAGATCGCGTCCGTGATGGCGGGACTCTGTCCTTCAAAACGGCGCCAGTTAAGTCCATCCGATGCCGCGCGGACTTCGAGAGTTCCGCCGAGCTGATTCAGGGAGCTGTCTACGGAGTTGGCCGCGAGCGTTCCGCCTGTGAAATCAAATCCAGCCGCGCCGGTGATCGTCCGGGTGTAAAGGGAACCGCCGGAAAGTGCGTAGATGGAGCTTTTCCCGTCGACCAGACTCGTTCCGAGCTGCATCTCCGGAAAAAGGACCGTACCGCCGGTTTGGGCAACGTGGCCTTTTCCAGCCTGTCCAAGATACGCGACCGGCGCGGAAAGCATTCCGTCTTGCACGCTGACCGTTCCGGAAGCTCCAGCGTTTGTGCCGACGTAAATTTTCTGCTTGGCCGTGAGGGATCCGCCGGAAATCGTCAGGGTCCCGGTTCCAGAATCGCCTGCGTAGATGCCTGTATGCGTTTTGTAGAAACCGCCGGAAATGTTCGCGGACGCATTGGTTCCAGGTTTTCGCGCGATCAGAAAACCGCCATGTGAGATGATAGTCCCGCCCGTCATGTTCATGGCAGCCTTCGGGGCATTATTCACGTCGCCAAGACTGAGATGCTCTGCGATCTGAATCGTTCCGCCGTATATGTTCAGCGTACCGTTGCTCCCCGTCGCGTTTCGTGCGACTGCCAGCTCATGATTGCTTCGGACAGTACCGCCGTAAATGTTCAGGAAACCGGTCGAGCTGCTCGCATTCGCAACGTAAAGATAGTTCGCGGTCGTCGAGCCGGCGTAAATGTTCATAGTCCCCACACCCTGATACTGTCCGACACAAAGCGCATTGCCGACAGTAAGCGTTCCGCTGTATTTGTCGTAGACGCCGGTCGAGGAGGTACTGTTGTCCGCAATGTAGATATTGCCGGTCGTGGTGAATGACCCGCCGTACTGTGAAAACTCAACGGCACCATCCCCCTGACCGATGCGGACCGCGTTGGCTGTGAATGTTCCGCCCGCGAGCGTAACACGCGCACCGCCCGTCAGGTTGAACCAGCCTGCCGTGGTGTTGAGGGTACCGCCGTCAATTTCGATCGTTTTGCCGAAATCCGTACCGCCCGCCGAGGTAGTGACCGTTCCGTTGCGCAGGATGCGAGTGAGGTTGATGGTATTGAGCTGATTGACCTGAAGATTCAGCGCAGCGGCCGTCGTTCCGCCGCCGACGTACATTCCGGCCGGAGCGGTCGGAGCGGCATAATCAACGGTTCCTTCATAGACCCACGCAGTCGTCGGGACGGTCGGAGCTGCCGTGTTCCACGCGCCGGATTTATCGTAGACGTGATCCGCCCCCGCGACTGCGGTGTACCAGGCCGTTTCGGAAGGCGTGAGGTTACGGTTAAACTCAAATTTTGCCGTCGCACCGTTCAGGGAAGACGGGGCGAAGCCGGCGACCTGTCCGTTAATGCGGTCTACCCAGTTTTTGCCTTCCGTGTAGTCCGACGTATTCCAGTACGCCGTCATGCCGTTGTATCGGGCCGCGGACTGGAGGATGATGTCCGTATGCTTCTGTGCGGAAGCATAAACCGAGAAGGAATCCATCAGACCTTTCCAGTACTCGACATTGTTTGCCGCATCACCGCCGAGACCGAACTGGATGGGGGCCTTCATGTTCGCCGTCATGTTTTGGGAGGAGATGAGCGAACCGTTCACGTAGTAATTCAGCGCGTTTCCCTCATGCGTCACGGCGACGTGCTGCCATTCCGTTCCGACCAGGAGATTGTAGGCCGTTGAATGGGCGGTATTGCCGACCTGATATTCCAGCCTGTTTTTGGTGACTTTGAGAAAATTGTATCCGCCGTCGGTATCCGGATAACGGTTTCCCATGATGACGGAATTCGTATTTTCCTGATTTTGAACGTACGCGGAGAATGAAAAATCCGGACTTCCCGCGGAAATGAGCGGGAACGTGCCGATGCTGATCCCGCCGGTACTGGTGAATTTCGCGACGGTGGAATCGAGCTGAGTGTCCTCCACAAACGAGACGCCGCTTCCAAAGATCGTGCCGTTCGTCAAATTCGCCCAATCACCGGCATGTCCGGCTCCCGGCGTCATTTCAAAGTGCGTCGTGCCGTCGAAATTCCAGAAACCGACCAGATCCGCGTACGCTGAATATACGGAAAGCCCCAGCACCGTGCCGGCGAGCAGCCCGCGGACGGCATTCGTGCGGAATTTGGAGAAACGATTCGATTGCTTTATCTTTTTCATTGCGGGTCCCCTGAAAATCAAAAAAGGACAGTTTCGCTCCGGGAAAATCACCGAAGATACGAATACACAAAACTTCAATCTTCTATTTTACGTCAGATTCTGGAAATTTCAAGGAAAAAATTTTTTCAAATTTTTAAAAGATTTTCCATCTTTTTATGCAGAATTTGGGAAAATTTGCGGATCAGGAGAATTTTGAGGCCCAGCGGAGCTTCAGAAAATAAAAATGCCCGGAGGTCTCCGTTCAAGGAAAAACTCCGGGCAAAAAAATGAGTCAGTCACCCCCTCTGGAAACCAGCTGGAACGCGTTCCCGAATGTAGACGGATCATTCCGAGAAATAGTTTGGCGAAATATCGTGCCGGATCCATTCCTGACCATTCGGGAAGAGCGGGCTGGGCTGAATGCCGACGTTTTTCAGGGAGTGTCCTGGGATCGTCTCGATCCAGCGGCGGAGTTCCTGCGGAGAAGCGAGACCGTTTTCGCGAATGAAAAGCTCCGTCCGCGGCGTGAAGGAACGGTTCCCGACGCAAAGCTGATGCCGATGATTCCCGCGACCGATGAAAGTCCCGCAGTCGACGAATCCATTCTCCAGCACGTAGTTCCGGTTGATGTGTTCGCGCACTTCCTCCATGAATGGGTAAATTCCCAGTTCCTGGTATGGCTGGATCCTCGCATTGAAACTTCCGTTGACGAACTGATCCAGGTACCGCCCGTTAAACCACGGGCTGAAGCTGATCCCGGTCTGGCAGTCGAGGAAAAGATTCCGGAGGATCAGATTGTCTTTCCCGCCGTGGATCTGAATCCCGCCAAAGAAACCGCCGGAGGAACGGTAAAAGACATTTCCGCGCATCAGCACTCCGGAGATTGAGTCATCCAGCCGAATACCCGCCTGACCGCAGATCGCGAGCTTCGAGCCGATGTGGTGCCAGAAGTTTTCGTTAATGACGATGCCGCGGTACGTCGGATCGCAGTAAATGTCGATCCCGCTCTGGTCGCTGAAATCGTAGACGACACTGTGGACCTCATTTCGGGCGATGAGCAGATCGTTTCCTTCCGTGCGGAATGCGTGGTGCGGGGAATCGCAGATCAGATTCTGCGTGAGGATGATTCCGACGCCTTTCGCGTGGACTGCGGGAGCATAC
>CAZRGJ010000171.1:0-6246 GCA_964599445.1 uncultured Planctomycetaceae bacterium
GTCAGCCGGTCGAAAGTCCGCAGGATCTGAATGCGTCGTTTGAGCTTTGGGTGATCCGCTTTCCGCAGCCTCAGCGGGATGCTTTCGATTTTGAGGTCGCCCTCCTGACCACCTCGGCTTTTGAATCTGACGGTATTGGCCGAAATGATTTGGAGGAAACGAACGGAAAGTTCCATTTGCGAGCTTCCGAGAGCGCACTGCTGAACAGTTACGTGTCGATGACGCAGGACGAACAGCGGTCCTGGTGGCGTACTCATTTTCCGGAAGGACTGGATCTGCCGCTGATCGATGTTTTGAATGCGAGTGAATGTTCTGGTCTGGTGACGCTGAAAAATGACATTACGGACAGGATCTACGTCGAGACCAGAGAAATGGTGCCGACGCTGCTTTCCGTTTCCGAGCTTTCCGGGATCCTTCATGAAAATTCTCCGGAAGATTGCGTTCAGTTCCGGTTTGACCCGCATTCGATCTCCAATTCGCCTGCACCGATCTTGAAATTGAATTGGAAAAATCAAAGTGTTTCGCTGCCTTCTGCGTGGGTTTGGGAGAATGTATGCGGAACGCAGATTTTCGAAAATGGGAAAATGGCACATTCGCTGACTTTCCGGGTCGAGAACGTAAATCGGGATCGGATGATGCTTCGGATCCGCAGAAACGTGCCCGAGAGTACGTCGGAACTTCTCGCTGTCTGGGTCAATGGTCAGCGTTTGCCGGTCGATTCGGTTCTTTTGTCTTCCGGACAGAGTGAAAATGGAAGCGGACAGTCGTGCAAAAATGGAAAAATTCGGGGGAGCCGTCTGGGAAATATTCAGAATGAAGGCCGAAAAAAGGATCCAGTTGAAGAGGCTTCTGTGGAGACGGATGGGCACTTGGACATGAATGGCGAACTGGAAGAAGAACCGCTGGACCCGCAGGACGGTGTTCTGGCGGAAGAGTCCGTCTCGTCAGAGGAGCTGGAGAATGGCTGGATGGTTTTGAGTATTCCGTTTCCGGGATGGAAACGTGAAAATCAGATCACGGTCCAATGGCTTAAATCAGGGGAGAGGCCTGGAATTTTTCAGCGGCTTGAGCCGCCGGAGTATGCCATCGATCTCCCGGTCCTTCGAAAAAACTGGAAGGTCAGCTTTCCTGGAAATTTTGTGCTTTCGAATGAGTTCACAGACCGAAAGTGGACGGTACTGTCGTCCATTCAAAGAGCGGAAGGACATGCCGGTCGGATTCGGGATACGCTGTTGATGCGCCTTTTGGGAAATCTTCGGATCGGGCAGAGTTTTTTGACGTCTCGAGAGAATGTGCATCCTGAAAATGCGCCGGAACGGAACGCTGAAAATGAAGTATTCGGTGAACGAAATGATGGAACCGCTGCGGCAGGTTCGTCTGGAGAACATACGGATCAGATTTTGCCGCTTTCCACTCTGGTGTCTGCCGGATATGGATATCCTGCGCGGGATGAGAACCGATGCTTCCAGGGAGATTTTCGTCCGGTCTGGATCTTTCATGGCAATCTGCTGGAGGCATGCCGCGGATTTCTTTTGATCCTGGTCTGTCTCGTGACGGTGCGTTTTTTTGCGTCAAGACGTTTCCTGAGGATCTTTTTGTGCGGGATCTTCGCGGGCCTGACCATGATCGTGCCGTTGGTGTGGACGCCGATATTCTCCGGGATCTTTTGGGGACTTCTTGCTTCCTTTGCAGTCAGTTCTGCCAAACGGCATCTGGATCATCTCGCAAAGCACGGGAAGCCCGTCATTGAAGTTCGGCCTGCATCCGGAGCGGGGATCCTGACGGCTGTGGTGCGGGAACGTCTGGGAGGGAATCTCTTCCGAAAACGCGGCTCTGCGAATGGGGGAAATGGCTCATCCGGAAAACTCTGTTCTTCCGGCGGTGGAGAAGTTCCCTCTCAAACCTGGAATCAGAAACGCGAAATGCGGTCCCCTGAAAATTCTTTGGAAATGGAAGTTGCGTTTCCGGAAGCGAAAGGAAGTGGAACAGAACGATGAAAAAACAAAATATTCAGACCCTGGATCCAGGTGCGTTTTCCCGCTTTCTTCAGAAAATTTTGCTGGATCTTTGCGTATTCCGCAGCCAGAACCTTTTCCGTTTGCGTTTCCCCATTTGGTTCTTTTGCTGGCTGACGTTCGGGGTCGGATGCCTGTTGCCCGCACAGGAACCGGAGACTCAGACAGGACGGGATTCTGCTGCGGATTCGGTTGAGGAATTCCGCCGGATGGTTGGGGAATCTGGAAATCTGCCGGTTCAGAAACAGATAATTGACGCCGAAGATGTGGAGCGTACCGGAAGCAGAGCTGCCTCTGCGGGCGGATCGGATGCGGCAGGCGGATCGAGTGCCGCAGAGGGATTTAATGCAGATGCGGTGGAAGACACGGCGGAAAAGTCTGGCCGTGGAATCCAAACTGGGAATTTTGAGGGTGAAGCCGGTTTTGAAGAGGCAGCGGAAGCATTTTCCTGGAAAATGCCGTGGGTCCTCATTCCGATGGATCCGTCCGGGGATCCATCCGGGAATGAATACTATGTTCCGCTTTCTTTCTTCCGCCAGCTGCAGAATCAGCAGGCTGTCCGGATGGAAGGAGGCGAACGTTTCTTTTTTCTTCATGCGATCTACTCGGCGAGTCTGCATCAGACGCTGACTTCCAGTGAGCTGATGATGAATTCCGTTCTTGCGAAGTATGAGGTCGAGGTACTTTTGCCCGAGACGAAGATCTGCTTCCCTTTTTCTCCGGATCAGGTCTACGTTGCTCCTGGTTCCGTCCGCCTGAATGGAGAGCCGCTTCAGATCCTGTGGGAGAATGAGCAGCCGGTCGTGCGTATCGATCGGCCGGGACGCTATCTTTTGGAGTTTACGCTGCTTCCGATCATGGGAGCGGTAGAGAAACTTGCGCCGATCGGGAAGACCGGAGCGAAAACCGGCGCGTTTCCTTCCGGGATGGAAGAGCGATTTGAGGAGAATGTTTTCGCCGCAGAGGATGTTCTGCAGACGTCTGGAGAGAACGGGGAGTTTCAGGAGCTGCGTCGGCTTTCCGCTTCCGTGGAAAATCAGGCGAGTCAGGCCGGCTTTTCTCTGAATGGTCTTCGTTTCGCTATTCCGCAGATCCCGAATTCTCAGTTCGAGCTTCATGTTTCCCATGACGTGAATCCTCTTTTCTTTCCTTTTGCGCGCGGGCAGCAGCGGTTTGATCAGCTTACTCGTTCCTGGATCGTGCAGCTTGGAGCATCTCCAATGCTTGCGGTCTATTGGAGAGCGATGGAGTCCAGAGAAACGGGCCGGGGGGTTGCGGCGGATGAACTGTATGCCTGGAGGCTCGGAGAAAAAGGGCATTTTCTGGAGTCGCGCTGCCGTTTCCGAGCGGAAGAAGAGATCCGGCATCTGGAATGGACGATGGATTCCCGATGGCATCTTTCGGAAGATGTGGTGAGCGTTTTCTATTGGAAAGAACGGGATCCTGTTTATTTTTCTGCGGAAATGACCGATTCGGTTCCCGAACAGTTCCTGATGCCGTACACTGGCGAGAAAAATGTGCAGATCCTGCAGGAAGGAAAGCGGAAACGGGTCATTCTGAGTTTTCCGGAGGGAATTTCGGAGTCGCTTCTGGTTTGTATTACGCTGCGGACCACGGAAGAATGCGGAAATGTTGGGATGTTTCTCCTGCCGGAGATCCGGACCGAGAAAACGCGTGTTTTGCGAAGATGGTATTTGGCGCAGGTCCCCTCTTCCATTGGGATTTCCATACCGGGCGGACAAAATAGCCCGAAGATCTCCATTCCGGAATTTCTCTCTGTCTGGAGAGAATTTGAGCCGATGGACGTTGGGGAACGCAGTGAATGGGGAAGTGCCGGAAATTCAGGAACCAATGGCGGGACGGCAGAGCCGACTTTTGTGTATGGCGAGAGCGGCGGAGGATTCAGATCTTCGCAAGATGTTGCTGAAAGGAACGTGGATCCCGTGCCCGGTTTGCCGTTTTCTGGAGGGATTCCGTTTTCTGAAGCAGAAAACGGTACCGAGAATGCTGTCTTTGCTGGGGTGGCGGATCGGAAAATGCAGGAAACGCGCGATTCCGGTACTCTGCCGTCAAATGGAACGTTTATGGAGAACAGCGAAGATCCCGAAGCCCCGGCGGATGGAATCGCTTCTTCTGGATCCGTCCGCACACCAACGCAGCCTTCCGTTCTGGTTTTGGACGATACTGCGGGGATGAACCGAAACCATTTCTGGAAGATCGCCGCTAAACCTCATTGGAAATCATGTCAGGTTGAGGAGTGCGTTTCATGTACCTTTGGGCCTGAAGCGATGGAGATCGTCTACTCGGTACATTTTGCGAGTGCACAGGAACTTCCGTCCTTCTTCAGGGTCGAAGTGCCGGAGAAAATGAGAGTTCGGCAGGTTTTTCTTGCGGATGAGCGTAAGCCGTTGACGTTGCGCAGTACACGGATCCGACCTGGAGAACTTGGGATCTTCTGCATGAAAAGCGTTTCGGATGGTTCCGCGAACGGATCGCCGGAATTTTCTGCCGTTTCCGGAACTTCTGACGAAAAGTCTGGTTCCGGAACTCCTGAGGCGGGTGTCGCTGATGCTGTGGAAATAAATGGCGTGAATGCGGAACGGCAACAGACGGCAGGAATGGCGTCTCCGTCGGCCGCGATGCCGGGAGAACATACGGTACCGGGACAAAAAATAGAAGAAAAGCGTCTCTGCCGAATCGAGATCCACGGTTCGATCGACCTTGGGAAACTGGAATCGAAAGGAATCAGCTGCGAGTTTCCAAGAGTTGGTCTTTCCGGGGAAGAGTTTTTCGTGGTCTCCCGAAGTGTCGAGCTTTTCCGTACGCCTCAGGTTCTGGTGGATTTCATGGAGGAGTTTGTCGCCGCAGTTCCGTCTGTCTCCCGCCATTTTGAAAAGAAATCGGGAAATACGGAGAAAATACGGCCAATTGCGAGTTTTCGATTGGATCCGAAGGAACGGTTCGCCGGAAAGGTGATCCTCCGCCCCAATCAGCCGAAGATCCTTGCGGATGTGCGTACCGTGCTGAAGAACAGAACGTCTGGGGAAAACGCAAATGCGTCGCTCTCTGAAGGCGGACTGCCGCGGAAGGACGCATTGGATGGCACTGAAAAACGGGGAGGAAAACATGCCGGGGAAAGATCCGGACCTGATGATGAACCGGACTTTAAGGGAGAAGATTCGGGGAGTAAAGACGGAATGGAACGTTCGTCGGAAACTGTGGAAGCGAATGGAGCTGCGGATCCGGAGGGTGCGGCAGAGACAGACCGGACACGTACTTCAGAGGATGGGCAGAAAACGGGAAATGAACCGAAAAGTGCGAGCAGAACCGAAACCGGGAACCGGGAAGTTTCTTCGGGAAACTCAAATGTTTCCGCAGGCAGTCTCTCGGAACTGCCCGGATCTGCGGCGGATCCTGCCGCGAATGTCGAAAGTTCGGCTAATGCTGGCGGTTCAGTGAAAGCTGGCGGTGCGTTGAATGGGGACGCTTTGGCGACGGCGGAGGGGGCCGGAAGCCAGGCTTCTGCGTATGGTACTCAAAGCACACGTGATTCTGGCTGGCAGATGAGCGTCGAATTGGCACTTGAGGTAGAAAATGGTCTCGCGGATGAGATCGTCGTGGAGATTCCCGGAGGATTCGCGACCCCCTTTGTTCTTGAGCCTCCGATGCCTTTTGAGCTGGAGTCGATCCCGGACGGGGAAGTCCGTCATGCGGAGGAACGTGCGGCTTCCAAACGCAGATCGCCAAAGGGGAAAGGAAAACCTGCCGGGAAAACCGGGAACGGACGTGCCGCAGATCCCGGGACTGGCGGAACGTCGGAGAGACTGGAAAATTCAGGACGTTCTTCCGGCGGACTGGAAAATGGAGAAAAAACGGTACATTCAGAGGAAACTGTACTCTCGGGGACACGCGGAACGACGGTGTCCAGGCGGGATTGGGTACGGATGGTCATTCATCCGCCAAAAGCACTTGAAGGGGCGGTGCGTCTTCGGATCACGGGGATTTTGCGCGAAGAACTGCCTGCTTCGATTCCGGGAGAGATCGCGAATCTTCCGAGATTGCGTTTTCCAGGAATGGAGATCCGTCGGCATGATGTGGTTTTGCCTGCCTGTTTGTCGAAAGGGGAGAAAAATCACTACGTTTGGAAAACGGAAGGTCTGCGTCCGATCGCGGTATCTGCATTTCCTGCTCGGAAAAATTCGGAAACTTCCACTGGAGTACCTGAGAATGG
>CAZRGJ010000172.1:0-6232 GCA_964599445.1 uncultured Planctomycetaceae bacterium
GGAGTCGGAGTTTCTGCCGGAGTCGGAGTTTCTGCCGTTTTTTTTCTGTTTCCGGGATGGATATTCTGTTTTTCGATCAGACGGATCTTTCCGCGGAGACGGACGACATTTCCGCGGTATGCACCGGGCTGTTTTGCGTATTGGGCGAAGAGGACACGTCCGACGGAAGCGTCTCGGATATCTTCGGGAGACATGGCGTTGACGCGGTTCCAGATCTTCATGAGAGAGCGGGTCTCCGCTGCGTAGACCGGGGCATTGTCCTGAATATTTTCAAGTATATCCTGGGAAATGCCGGGCAAAAGACGGTCGGTGCGGGAAATGTCTTCCATTTTGTCCATCCATTCCGGAGGATTCCGGTTCGGGTCGGTGAGTGTGAAGAGTGCTTTCCACGTTTCTTCCTGGCAGAAATTCCAGCCGAGGATGAGAAAAACTCCCAAAATAAAAAAAGTCTGAGAAAAACGTCTTCGGCTTTTTCGGGAGGAAAAATCCGGGGTCTCTCTGTGCGTCATGATTCGCTTCCTTTCGTGAAACAGCGTGTGAAACGCATTTTGCGCAAATATTCTGCCGCGTACTGTCTTTCATTATACCACATTCGGAAATTTCGTAAATCCCCATGGAATAAAAAAATTTTTACCCCCCCTATTGACAAAAAAATAAAACGTGCTATACTATGCGACATAATCAAAAGCCACTGTAGCTCAATAGGCAGAGCACAGCTTTCGTAAAGCTGGGGTTAAGGGTTCGATTCCCCTCAGTGGCTCTTTTTTCCTGGAAGGGGAAAGTACAATTGATGGATTCATGGAAGGGGATGTTCTCTATGGAGCAGGCCCCTCTTTGAGTTTACGCACATACAGGAGGAGGGACGTCGTATGGCATTTGGTCAGGATTTTGATCTTCGTCAGCTGGTTCAGATGAACTGCTCGTTTGGACCGCAGGAAATTGCTAAAATCAATCGGAGCATTGCTTCCAAGTATGCGAACTTCCGTATTTTCCGCGACGCCGTTAATGAACTTGAGTCTCGTGAAGAAGAACAGAGTCCGGCCGGCATGGTCCGTCTTGGTGTGTTTCTTTATCTTTTGGGCAAGTATCGCCGCAGTCTGAATGTGCTCCAGCACGGCGACGGCGGAGCACTTGCGCATTTCTACATGGCGAAGGCGCAGTTCGCTCTGAAAAATTACGAAGAAGCTGAAAAAGAATACACGTGTGCGCGTCAGGCCGGTTATTGTGCGGACGACTGCGTTCTCGGGATCGTGGAAGTGAAGCGCTGCGCTGGACAGATCCAGGAAGCACTGGCTCTTCTGGATGACCTGAGCGGTTCGGTCCAGCAGACGGCAGAGTATCTCTATCAGCGCGGGATCACGGCTCTGGCAAGCGGCGGAACCAGCGACGAAGTCGGTACCTGGTTCTCCCGTGCCGTCGATACGGATCCGATGCACCCCGGTGCGCTCTTTGGTCTTGCTCTGGAAAGCGACCGCCGCGGAAATGATGACGATGCGCTTGAGCTGTACAAACGCGCGGCTGCGCAGTTCCCGTCGCACGTCGGTTCGCTGATCAACCTCGGTCTGATGTACGAGGATCGGAACGAAAACGAGCTGGCGGTTCAGTGCTACGAGCGTGTTCTGGATGCGTATCCGGACAATGAGCGTGCCCGTCTCTATCTGAAGGACGCGCAGGCTTCGAATCAGTCCACGGAAGACGTCGTGCCGCACAATCCGACGGCGCAGATCCTTAAGATGCAGGTCGCGGATTTCGAGCTTTCGTCCCGTGCCCGCAAGTGCCTGGAACAGATCGGCGTGAAGACGCTTGGCGATTTGTGCAGCTATACGGAAGCGGAACTGCTTTCGAGCAAAAATTTTGGCGAAACGAGCCTGGACGAGATTAAGCAGATGCTTGCCTCGCGCAATCTCCAGCTCGGCCAGACCAGTGCGAAAACGCAGCAACAGGATCTTCCGGAACTGGACAGCTCGATCGACATCGAGACGCTCAACAAACCGATCTCTTCCATGGGCTTTACGGTGCGTGCGCGCAAGTGTCTTGGCCGCAGTCAGATCACGACGCTTGGCGATCTGATCCGCAAAACGGCAGACGAACTGCTTCAGTGCAAGAACTTTGGCGTGACGAGCCTCACGGAAGTTCGCGCAAAGCTGAAGGAGTACAATCTGCACCTTCATGGAGACTGATATTCTGAACTGAATCAGGAGGAGACGCCGTAGTGGAAACGACACTGCGGCGTTTTTTGGAATCGGACGGAATGAAAGTTAAGCTGGAACTTCAAAAGGTCGATCAGGAGACCAAAGCACGGGCAGGAATCCTTCATACGCCGCACGGGGACGTGCCGACGCCGATTTTTATGCCGGTCGGAACCGTTGGCTCGGTGAAGGGGATCGAATTGGGTCTTCTTGAAGAGACGGGTACCCGGATCGTTCTTGGAAATACGTACCATCTTGCACTGCGTCCGGGCGAGGAGCTGATCCGCGACCTGGGAGGTCTGCATCAATTTACGGGCTGGAAGGGGCCGATGCTGACGGACAGCGGCGGATTTCAGGTCTTTTCGCTGGCTCAGCGTTCGAAGCTGACGGAGGAGGGAGTCACGTTCCAGTCGCACATTGACGGTCGGCGGATGATGCTTTCACCGGAGCGGTCCATTGAGATCCAGGAAGCACTCGGCAGCGACATTGCGATGTGCATGGACCAGCTGGTCGGTTTGCCGAACACGGATGAGAAGATCTACGAGGCGATGATGCGTTCCGTCCGCTGGGCGAAACGATGCCTGGATTTTGCGTCGCGGGAGGATCAGTCTCTTTTCGGCATCGTGCAGGGCGGATTGAACCGGAATTTCCGGATCGAGTGTGCGCAGCGTCTCGCCGAGCTGGATTTCCCCGGCTACGCGGTCGGAGGTCTGAGTGTGGGGGAACCGCCTGCGCAGATGTACGAGACGCTGGACTACACCGTGCCGGAACTGCCGCAGGACAAACCGCACTATCTGATGGGGGTCGGGACGCCGCAGGATCTGATCGAGGGGATCGCGCGCGGGATCGACATGTTTGACTGCGTGATGCCGACGCGCAACGGACGGAATGCCATGGCATTCACGAAGCACGGGAAGATGCGTCTCCGCAATCTGAAATACCGTGCGGACGACCGGCCGCTTGAGGAAGACTGTCCGTGTCCGGCATGTCGGAGAAGCAGGGCATATCTGCGTCATCTTTTCATGGCCGGCGAGATGCTGGGACCGATCCTTCTTTCGATCCACAACATCACGTACTATGAACGTCTCGTGACGCAGTGCCGCGAGGCGATCCTGGCCGGAAGGTACCGTCAGTTTATGGCAGAATGCTATGAAGGCTGGTCGCAGGGAGAAGAGGGAAACGGAGTCTGAAACGACGCCCAAAAACAGAAAGAAAACCAAAACAAAAAACATAAATCGAAAAAATCAGGTCCGTGAGGGAAATTTTTTGGAAAATTTAGGATAATATTCAAGAAAAAGGCTCAAGAAACGCCTCAACCCCCTTGCCGATTTTGCGATTTCGTTTTATGATATTGATTTTATGCTGGACCCTTTTTGCGGCTTCGCATTTTGAGCGGTCCGGGTTTCGGCATTTTATCAACAGAAAACAGGAAATGAATATGAACTTTACGTTTTTGTTCCCGCTTGCTCAGGCAGCGTCTGAAGCAGCACCGGCGGCCGGCACGGCCCCGCAGAATCCTCTTTCGATGACGATCCTGTGGATGGTCGTCCTTTTTGGTATTCTGTGGTTCGTGATGATCCGTCCGCAGCAGACTGAGCAGAAACGCCGTCAGCAGATGTGGGACGGCCTGAAGGTTTACGATAAGGTGCTCACGGTCGGCGGGATCCACGGCGTCATTACGCAGATCACACCGGATGAGGGAACGCTCGTCCTGCGCATCGATGAAAGCGCGAACATCAAGATTCGTCTCGAGATCAGCTGCATCGCAGCCGTACTTTCCGAGCCGAAAGAAGAAGAGAAAAAATGATCCGTATGGGGCAGGCCCGGTGAAGAAGCCGAGGTTTGCCCGCTGCGGATCTTCCGGATATTTGGAAACAGATAGAAATCACTATAGATTTTCATTTTAGAAAAGGATTAACGAATGGTTATTGCAGTACTGCTTGCAATGGTGGCGATTTCCGCCGGCACGTCGATTGCACTTACCCGCAGATGGAATATGCCGACTCACTACTGGCGTTTCTTCTGGAGTATGTTTGCGTTTCTGTTTGGTGTTGTGGTCCTGTGCCACAGCGCAAGTGTCAACTGGACGAATGTGAAAAAAGGTATCGACCTGAACGGCGGTACCATCCTCCACTACAAAAACATGACTTCCGACGTCGATTCCGGCGAACTCGCGGAAGCGTTGAAAAAGCGTATCGACCCGGACGGCATCGCGAACGTGACCATTCGTACCCTCGGCGTGAACAAGGACCAGATCGAGATCATCGTTCCGGATACGGACGAAGCCCAGGTCGATATGCTGAAGAAGCGCATCAGCAAGATCGGTACGCTGGAATTCCGCATTCTCGCGAACAATATCGACAACAAAGACTGCTTCGACGCAGTGCAGGACGGACAGGACAAAGTCTTCCTGACCAGCGACAGATCCCAGGCGGACGCGTGGTGGGTCCCGATCGCGGTCGGCAGTGAAGAAAACTTTGGCGTGAACGTCGACAAGAAAACGGGTGTCGTTTCCGGCATGGGCAGCGGATACCATTTCACCCGCGCTATCGCGAACAACTTCGACACGGCCTCGAACAAAGCGTTCGACCCGAAAAAACCGGTCGTCGAAGTGCTTGTCGTGAACGACATGTACAATGTGGAAGGTAAATACCTTGCCGACGCGAGTGCCGGTTTCGACAATGCGAAGCCGATCGTGCAGTTCAGCTTCAACACGCAGGGTGCGAACCGCATGGCCCGTCTCACCGGCGATAACCTCCCGGTGAAAGATCCCGGTCAGGAAAGCGGCCGCCGTTCCCGTCAGCTCGGCATCATCCTCGACAATCAGATCATCAGTGCTCCGAACATTCAGTCCCAGATCGCCGGTAACGGTCAGATCACGGGGATCGATTCCCAGGAAGAAGTCGACATGATCGTCAGTGTCCTGAAAGCGGGCCGTCTGCCGGCGACTCTGAGCACCGAACCGATCAGCGAAATGTCCACGGGAGCCCAGCTCGGTGCCGACACGATCCAGCGTGCGCAGTATGCCATGCTCGTCTCGATCCTGCTCGTCATGGCTCTGATGGTCTACTACTACCGCTTCTCCGGTATCGTGTCCGTCATCTCGCTCATCCTGCTGGTCCTCCTGACCTTCGCATTCATGGTGAGCTTCAACGCGGCATTCACTCTGCCGGGTCTCGCCGGTTTCGTCCTCACGATCGGTATGGTCGTCGACGCAAACATTCTGATTTACGAACGTATCCGTGAAGAAACGGAAGCCGGAAACGGCGTCGCCGTCGCGGTCCGCACCGGTTTCGACAAAGCGTTCTCCGCCATTGTCGACTCCAACATCACCACCGCTCTCGTCGGTGTGATCCTCTACATGATCGGTACCCAGGAAATTCGCGGTTTCGCCATCATCCTGCTCGTCGGTATCGCCATCAGTATGTTCAGTATCATTTACGTCGGCCGCGGTCTTTTTGATCTTGCCATCCGTTCCGGCATCCTTCGTGAGATCCGTATGCGCCGCGTTCTTTCGAAAACAAATATCCCGTTTATGAGTTACGCAAAGAAAACTCTCACGGTTGCTGCGGTCTGCACCATTGCCTGTGTCCTGCTGGTCATTGCCCGTACGAACGGCGTGGCAAAAGCCTCCAGCTTGCTCGACATTGACTTCCTCGGAGGTCTGAACGTTCAGGTCCTCTTCACGGAAAAGCAGGAAGGTGAAGATGCCGTCCGCGAAAAGCTCCAGGCTGCGAATGAAGCATTCACCGACGTCGTTGTGACCGACGTGACGCTGAAAACGGACGAAGAGAACGACCTTCTGAAACGTCGCTACAGCATCATCACCCCCACCCCGAAGAAAGACGCTGCCGAAGCGGCCGCCGAGGGTGAGGACGATATGAGCGAAAGCTCGAAGCAGATCACCGACTTCAAAGCGGCTCTGACCGAAGCTTTCCCGGGCCAGATCATGACCCGCAAAGTCGAATTTGAGATCCTGACGGATGCAGCTCCGGCTCCGGCTGCTGAACCCGCTCCGGCTCCGGCTGCTGAACCCGCTCCGG
>CAZRGJ010000173.1:0-6141 GCA_964599445.1 uncultured Planctomycetaceae bacterium
CCCGGAAGGGGACACGCAGACTCCGTATTTTACGGCACTTGATGACACCGAGGGGCCGAAATGTGGGCCGGTGGGTGGAATTCTTGAGTCGATTCTTGCTAATTTTGAAAGTCTGAAAGCAGTTCTGGGCGTGACCGAAACCGCAAACGCAGAAACGGAGGCGGGACGATGACGGAGAGCAGGGAAAGAACGCAGTTCTTAATGGAAAATCCAGATTTGATATTCTGGGTTGCGAAAAAGAAAAGAATAC
This sequence comes from uncultured Planctomycetaceae bacterium, assembly GCA_964599445.1. Taxonomy (GTDB): domain Bacteria; phylum Planctomycetota; class Planctomycetia; order Pirellulales; family Thermoguttaceae; genus RGIG3701. The sequence goes on from CAZRGJ010000173.1 coordinate 251, forward strand.
CAAATCATGACTGGGAAGAGTTCCGATTTTTCGTTCTGGGGGAAAGTTGCTTGCGTCCCGATGATTTTGACGCTTGCAAGGCCTCAATCGTCACGTATGCTACGCGTTTTGTTCTGCTTTGTGTTATTTTCTGGAAACACGAAAAGAGGAAAGAGCTGGGCACTGGGTGGGCTTTTTCTGAAATGGACAGAGACGCAGACGGCACGCGATTCATCGATACGATAGCACAGCCGGAGGAAAGACCGGAGGAACGGGAACGGAGAGAGCAGGCGCAAGACTTGATACGGTGGGCACTGTTTCATACGTCAGAACACACCCGACGTGTGGTTGCGACCTACCTATTCCTGAATAGTAGCGAGGGGGCATCTGTTGTGCATGGAATCAGTCGACAGCGGGTTTTCCAGATTTTGGACCGATTCAAGCGTGAGATACGCGAACTGATACGATTCAATCCGCCTCCGGCTGGATTCCGCGAAAAATATTCACTTGCTGGTTTGGTTCATTTGGAGAACACAGAGACGGAGGTTACACGATGAAAGACGCCGAAACGATTGAAAAAATCCTTGAGTTCCGCGCGCGTGGTTTGAGCTATGAGAGCATTTCCCGGCTGGTTGGGAATGTTTCACCGTCAACCGTGTATCGAGTGATACGCGGAAAACAGGCGGAACTGGAAGAGCGGAAGCGGATTTTCAACGACACAGCCCGCGAACAGTTCGGATTATCCATGAGAGAAAAGGTAGAGCGCAAGCGGAAACTCCTTGAAAAGCTGGGGGAGAGCATAGACGCGCTGGATTTTTCGACAGTTCCGCCGGAAAAGCTCTTGAAATTCTACCTTGATTTGGTAGAGACGATTCCGGAGACGGCGGGCAAGTGCGAGCCGATGAGCGAAATGGAGGAAAACCTGTTGAAAGTTTTCGGTTAGTTTTGACTACGGAAATCGGGTTTTGATGATGAGTTTTCACGATTCAGAGCGCGGATATTCCGGCGCGTCTTGCGTTTCGTTACACAATATCCATTCATTCAAGAAAAAAGGAGAGGTCCCAATATGCTATTTTATGAAAGTTTGATGACCGATGACCGCCCCGCCGGTCTGGTAGATGTTGACGCGGATTTGTTCTTGCGTCTGGTTAGCTCTTTCCAGAAAGACGGAGACAGAGCGAGAATTGACCTTGCAAGCCTGGAGGCCCTCTATACCGACACCGCGGACCGGAGCAGGCGCGGACGGTCCCGCATCGTCGTTGTTGACGGATGCCGGATTTTCCTAGACGGGCAACGGGTGGAGGGGTTATCCAGAATGGAGACGCGGATTTTGGCAAGGGTTTTTGAATGTGGGGGCGCAGTGACTGTTGCCGATTTACAGCTCTCTGTTTGGGCTAATCCGTCGGTGAAACCAAAAAACATCATAAGCCGTATTAGTTACCTCAATACGAAACTACGTAACTATGGATGCAGGCTTGTCCAAGGGGGCGCGGTAGGCTATCGTCTATGCTTTAATGAGTAAGGAGTCGTCGGCCTCCTCAATCGTCGATTGTATGAAAAGTATAGAAAACAAACAGGGCGGAAAGAGTGTTTTTTCGCCCCGCTTGCCTGTATCACCTGATACTGTTTAATCAAAGACTAAATTTTTAGTCTTTGGCTTAATCTGGGGCCTTGCATGGATTGCGAGATTGTGGTATACTGAAATCATGACGCAAGGGGGGGAATGCCCCCGGTTCCTCTCCGGCTATGCCGTCCCCTTTAGAGCATAACCGGAGGGGAGCGCGTCCAATACTTGAGACACGAAACGCAGGGGAGTAGCTGCCCCGTTTCCCCGGTCTGTTGTTTTTACCTCCATTGAAACGACAGGCCGGGGAGCGTTTCACAGAAAATGGAGGATTAAGAATGAATGAAAGAAAAGACGGTTTTCTTGTTGTTAGAATTTCTAGACTCAGAGCCGCTTTATCTCAGATGCAAGGCAAACGGCTACCCCTAAAAGAAATTGTTAAATTGGCCGTGATTCCGTGTGTTTGGAAACTCTTTCATAAAAGCAGAGGCGGGCAGTATGGGTTAAGTTATGACCCGTTGTTTTTTGAATGGGTAGAATCGGAGAAAATCAAAAATTGTGATTTTGAATATTTTGTAAAATCTCACTCTATAGCGAGTGAGTATCTAGCATATGAAAAGAACGCCCTTACAAATTGGGAAATGTTCCGCAGTACCTATCTTGAGGCGTTCCCCGATGCAAATAATGCGGAACTGGAAAAGCCGGAGACGGAGACAAAGAAGAAAAGGAAAAAGCGGGCTGTACTTGATGCAAACAAGAAGGTGGAAATTGTCCGTTTTGCGCAGGCGCACCCCTATTTTAGTCAGTCAGATTTAGAGAGATACTTTAGGTTGGGACGCGGGACCATAAGCAAGAATAAGGAGTTGGGAAAGAGTATTGACGACGCAAGGACGGGAAACGGGCGTTCTTTTTGTAAACCTGACGGCACAGCATACGCTAATGACTGATTCTTATCCTATTGACTTATCGCAGTGACCTAGATTTTCTAAATTTTTTCACCCGCAAATTTACGAGGTTTGCGGGCTTTTTTCTTTTTATTTTATATCCGTTTTGGGATAACTTATCCGTTTTTCTCCCGTAGGGTAGAGTCTGTTGGAATTTGGAAGTCACCTATACCCCCCGCAAGCACAGGGGGGAGAAAAGGAGCAGAGAAAAATGGCCTATCTTATCGGCAAAAAAGAAGTTGCGGAAATGCTGGGTTGTTCCGTGCGGAAGGTTGACTCTTTGCGCAAGGAAGACGGCTTGCCGTTTGTGCAAATTGGCGTGTGTGTGAAGTTCCGGCCGGAGGCCGTGACCGCGTGGATTCAGAAACGCGAACAGGGAGACGGAACGGAACAGGCGGAAAACTGAAACAGTATCAGGTGATACATGGGTAGGAAAGTGTGCAAATGCACACTTTGAAATGTACGCCCCGGTTCCGCTGGGGCGTGTTCTTGGATTGTTAGGAGGTATGAATGACGAACGGAAATATACAAGAGCGTATTCTTGAGCGTGTGACATTTTACGAAACAAAGACGGAAGGGAAGCCTGCACGGTTTGTCCGTGCTATGTCGGAAAATGAGGACCCAATGCTACAGGCCCTCCGGAGGGCTTGCGACGGCGAAGAAGACAGTTGCGGAAGTTATCGGAGCTGTTTGGCAATGTATTATATTTTAGCGTCGGCAGTTCTTAATACAGACGGCAACGGATTCTTGAGCGAGTTTAGCATAAGACGGGCTCTTTCTCTGGATTATGAATTAAAAGAACAAGAAATCTGTATGAAGACACTGGTAAAATGTGGACTGATACTACAGCTGTCAGTGGGTGGAAGTGTTCAGTACGCTATACTGGATGAGCAATGCGCAAGGTTAAAACGTAATATGGAATGCGTAAAAAACCGGCTGTACAAAGGAAAATCACGATACAAGGAAGACGAGGCAACGCGTGGGCAGTACCAAAAAGCGCAAGAGGCACTAACCGCAGAGGATGTTTTGAAATATGGAATAGGGGGCACGCTTGCCCGGCTGATTGGTACGAAACAGGGGCAACCGGTGACGGCCCCCGTGCCGGATATTCAGACGGAGGAACAGAGCGAGCCGGAGGGAACAGAGACGGAGCCCGTGCCGGATATTCAGACGGAGGAACAGAGCGAGCCGGAGACCGTGCCGGATATTCAGACGGAGGGGCGACCGAATACCCCCGCTCGTTCCGGGAGAATAGGCCCGCGGTGGATGCAATTAGCAGAATCTACCATGAGGCACAGTATCCGGATTCCGTGCGAACATGAAAAGGCGGAACAGCCGGAAACCTCCCCGCTGGGTGAGATTTGCGCTAGGGAAAATCTAATGTATTGGAGTGATTGTGTCGAAGGACAGGCAATGTCAGACTGACGTCAGACTGACGTCAGGTTGACGTCAGGTTGACGTCAGGTTGACGTCAGGCACAGTATAGAGTTAAGAGTTAAGAGTTTATTTCCAATATTCCTTTTAGAGGGGAGTAATATTCGTTTAAAGTAATATTACAGGCAAAAAAGAAAAATTTTGAAGTTTTGAAAGAGAAAAAATGATTTCGCCTCCGCGCGAAAAGAAAATTGCAGGTTGTGCATATGCACAACCTGAAAAGGCCGTCGTAAAGGGCAAATACAATCGGAGGGCGAAATCGACTTGTCCACGTGGACAAGTTGAAATGGTCACCTGCACGCAATCGGCAAAAAAGAAGAAATCAGGTGTACCATTTGGTACACCTGAACAGGCTGACTCCCCGCGCGTGTCGGGAACAGTTAAATTTTTAAATGTTTGTTTTGTCTTCCGCGGCCGACTCCCCGCGCGTGTCGGGAACAGAGAGGGACCCCGTGAAGTATCCGGCAATGTTTCCCAAAGTTTACGGAAATTTCACAAAAAATTCACGAAAAGCAGGGAGGGGGGAATATTCAAGAGCCTGCTTTTCTGTTATAATGTAAGCAAACAAACGAAAACGACCTGCTAATGGAGGCTGTAAAATGGCAAGCGTGATTAAAAAAGGCAATGGCTACTATGTGAAGTTTTCATTCCAGAGACAGGAACGGAAACTTTACGGATTCACCGACCGACGAATAGCGGAAAGAACGGGCGAGAAAATCGAGGATTTGAAGACCGCCGTCCTTTCCGGGTAGAGTCCCCGGAGTTGACAGCATGGAAGCGGAAACTTGAGACTGACTCCCCGGCAATGTATGACCGATTGCAGGGCTGGGGACTGGTTCCGGAGCGCGTGCAGGTTTTCACGGTCAAGGATATGGCCGAATTATGGGAGGAACAGGCGCAACAGTCGAGCGAACGGACGCAGTACAAACACGAACGGCACGGAAAACGGCTGATTGAGTATTTTGGAGCAGACCGCCCCGCAGGAACGATAACGACCACGGAAGCGCAACAGTTCTTTCATTGGTTTTCGACCGCCCCGCTGGATACCAGAGGGAAGACCCCGAAAGCCTACAGCCCCGCGACCGTCGGACGGGAAATCGGCAATTTCAAGTCTGTTTTCGGCTGGTCCGTGAAGTGTGGTAAATTGTCTTTCAATCCGTTTCTGGTTTTGCGCGGGTGGGAAGCGAAAAACACCGGCAGTCATGAATATATGCCGGTAGAGAATGTTTTGCAGATATTGGACCATATGACTATTTCAGATTCCGCCGAAAAAAGAAAATGGAGGGCGATAATTGCGCTGGGACGGTATGCCGGATGTCGTGGGGCGTGTGATTTGTGTCTGTTGACGTGGGATAAAATCCGGTGGAGTTGCGCCGGAGAAATCGGCTCCGTTACCCTTGAGGGGAAGACCAAGCGCGGAACGATTCCGCTTGCGCCTGTTCTGGAAGAGGTTCTTTCTGATTGGTTTGATGTTGCGCCGGAGGGTGAGCGCGTCTTTCCGGATATTACGGAACATTCCAACACAAACACCATGTTAAAAAAATATGCACGGTGGGCCGATGTTGTTTTGCCGGAGCGCAAGCCATGGTACAATTTGCGGAAATCGTTCTGTACCGACTTGATGAAAGCGCCCGGCATAGATTTGCAGACCTACAGCAAACTGTCCCGACACTCTCCCAAAGTTGGCGCGGAACATTACGCAACGGATATTGAAGAGGGCGCGTATTTTGAAACCGCCGGAGGTTTAGAGCTGGGCGCATGGTTGAAAAAGTACGCTACGCCGTCCAAACGGACGCGTGGGGGCCGAAATGTGGACCGGTGGGGGCCGAAAAGGGGCCGAAATGTGGACCTGCACCGCATCGCAGGGGAAAGCACGGACGAACAGAAAAGCGCGTCAAGTCCCGTAATTTGCGAGCTTGTGCAAGAAATTGACAAAGGGTTGCGAAATCTTGCAACCCCCGAAACTAGCC
>CAZRGJ010000174.1:0-6127 GCA_964599445.1 uncultured Planctomycetaceae bacterium
GAGGAACTGAAAAATCTGACGCAGAAGACCGAAACGGAAACGGAAGCTGCTCCGGCAGTCGTGAGTGCCCGGATCTGCCATATTGCCCGGATCGGAAGCCTGGCGAATCTTTCCGAGGATATTTGGGATGCGGACTCGGGATCGAAGACGGAAGAGCCGGAAAGGGTCATGCCGCTGAGTAAGCTGATGAGTTCGGAGATCTCCGGTCATGTCGGGCAGGATGTGGATGATGATTTCATGAAGATCGTGGAATCCGCAGCGCAGGAAGCGGTCTCGAAGGAAGGTCTCCCGGGAGCGGGTGCCGAAAAGGCTGCCGATGAGCTGGACATGGCCGTCGAGATCGTTGAGGAAGAGACGCCGAATAATGCAGTCTCCCGTAAAAAACGGGACGAAAACGTTCGCGCAAAAAACGGCGGGCGGATGCTGATCGAATCCGATGCGGAGGATGAAACCGCGGAAAAGAAAACTTCAGCTGATGAAGACGACGCAGACGATGATGTTTCGGCCGAAGAAGATGAAATGATGGAGATCTCGGTGGGACCGGGGGTGCCGGAAGAAGACGAGACTGCGGAAGACGCGGAAGAAGAGACGGCATCGGAGGATGCGGACGTGCTCTCGGAACCGGAAACCGAGGCGGAGACCGTTCCTGAGACCGAGGAATCGGCAGAAGACCGGGATGAGATGGAAGAACGTCTGGAAAAAGAGATCAGCAGTCAGGCGGAGGAATTCGTGGAACTTTTGAAGAACGTTCCGGAAGAGATCCGTGAAGAGGTTCGGAAGAACAATTTCCAGAATCTTTCTTTCCGTGTCGTGAAACTTCCGGGATCGCTGCTCTTTGGGAAGACTGCGTCGGAATATTATGTGATCCGTACGATGGAATACACCGGCTCCGCTCTTTCCCACGACTATCAGGCTCTGCACCTTTCTTCCGCGTATATGAAATGGATGGAATCGCTCGAAAAGTACCTCGACACGATGGCACTGGACGAAAATAACCATGAGATCTGGGTGGAAGCTCCGGAATATTGGAATTCCGAGGTCGAATGAGGCCCTGAAAAACGGCATTTGAGGGGTATTTCAAGAAAAAATGAAAAATTTGCGATTTTTTCGAGGGGTGCCCCTTGCAGAGTTTTAAAAAATGAGTATAATGCACTATGTCATTTGAGTTAAGGCTCAAATGCTATGCGGGCGTAGCTCAGTTGGCAGAGCACGACGTTGCCAACGTCGTTGTCGAGGGTTCGAACCCCTTCGCCCGCTCTTAAAAAAGTCCTGACCCTGGGATCAGGCAGCAGATAGATTAGCAATACATTGCGGGCGTAGCTCAGTTGGCAGAGCACGACGTTGCCAACGTCGTTGTCGAGGGTTCGAACCCCTTCGCCCGCTCTAATTTAAGATGTTGGTGAAACGGCTCTGGCTTTTGCTTGAGCCGTTTGCCATATTGAAACCTGACGTCCGATTTCCCTCATAGCTGGAGTCTCCTGCCGTTTTTCAGCAAGCGAGGTATGGGTTTTCCGGAGATTTGAAGAGGGAAGCGGTATTTGGAATACGAAAGCCGGCTGCAGAAACAGCTGGCGTCATCCCTTTTAAAGTGATGGGGTAAACTCATGGCAGACGAAATGCTTTCTTCGGAACAGAAACTGAATCTTGACATTAAAGTCGACGCTCGCAGTGCTTGCGAACGCCACATTACGATTGCGATCGCCCGCGCGGACATCGACCGCTTCATGGATCGGGAATTTGCTCATCTGAAGCCGGTCGCGCAGCTTCCGGGTTTCCGTCCCGGACGTGCTCCGATGGGGATCGTGAAAGCCCGTTTCTACAAGGACGTGGCTGACCGCGTCAAGAATGCTCTCCTCATGGAGAGTATTTCTCAGGTGAACGATTCGGAAAATCTGGCTCCCATCAGCGATCCGATGTTCGATTATCTTGCGCTGGAACTGCCGAAGACCGGTGATTTCACGTTCGAATACGACATTGAAGTGCGTCCGGAATTTGAACTTCCGGAATGGAAGGGCATGAAACTCGAGAAGCCGGTCCGCGATTTCACGGATGCCGACATCGAAGCCGCGTCTGTCTCGTTCCGTTCCCGCATGGGCAAACTGGATGAATCGGAAGAAGGTGCTGCTGCCGGCGATTATATCGCGACGAAACTCTTCATCCGCTACAATGACGAGATCATCAATTCCAGCGAGCACGAAGTCATTCGTCTGCGTCCGTCCCTTCTTTTCAGCGACGCGACGATCGAAAAATTCGACGAACAGATGGACGGCGTGAAGGCTGGCGAGACCCGTACGCTGAAATTCACCCTTTCCGAATCTGCGCCGAACGTTCTTCTTCGCGGCAAGGAAGTCGATGCCGTGTTTGAAGTCCAGAAGGTCTACAAGCTGAACATTCCGGCCGTCGATGATGAGTTCCTGAACCGCATGGGCGTGGAAAGCAAAGAAGCCTACGATGCGTTCCTGAAAGTGAACCTCGAAAGCCAGATGGTCTATCAGCAGCAGCAGGTCGCCCGCGAAAAGATCACGGCCCTTCTGCTCGAGTCTGCCGACTGGGAGCTTCCCCCGGTCCTTCTCGAACGTCAGGCGGAACGTGAACTGTACCGCACGATGCTTGAGCTGCAGCGCAGCGGTTTCCCGCTTGAAAAGATCCAGGAGCATCTGAACATTCTGCGTCAGAACAGTCTGGAATCGACGAAGAAACTCCTCAAAGAGCACTTCATCCTCGAACGTATCGCGGAAAACGAAAACATCGAAGCGGAAGAAGCCGACTACGATGAAGAGATCCAGGAGATCGCCGCGAGAACGCAGGATTCTGCCCGGCTGGAGAAGCAGAACCGCATGGACATCCTGCGCAACCAGATCATCGAACGCAAGGTCATCGAGCTGATCCTCAACAGCGCGGAATTCGAAGAGACCACCTTCGAACCGTATCCGGAAGAAATGGCGACGGTCGAATTCCCGGCTGGCGGTACCGGCAAGGCGGAAGAGGCTGAAGAAGCTGAAAAGGCGGAAGAAAAGGCGGAAGAAAACTGATTTTTGGACCCATCTTCTAGAATTTGACGGTACATGAGTACTGTACCGATCTCGCCGAATCGATAATTTTGTCGATTCGGCTTTGTTTCGTTTGTGGATTTGTTCCCTTTTTGTGTTTCCTTCTTGTTTTATTTACGACACACATCCAATTTGGGAGAAAATTTTATGGACCATTTCACCAACCCTCTTTCCTGTTCCGTGCGCGGTATGCAGTCGATGGAGCCGATCATGAATGCGGGCGACTATCAGCGTCAGCGTCAGATGACGATTTCGGATCTTCTGCTTGAGAACCGGATCATCTTTCTTCAGGGGGCGATTTCGGACGCGAATGCGAATGCGATCGTGATGCAGCTTCTTTATCTTCAGAGCGACAATCGCAAGAAAGACATTCATTTCTACATCAATTCTCCTGGGGGAAGTGTGAGTGCGATGCTGGCGGTCTACGACACGATGCACGTTTTGAGCTGCCCGGTGAACACGTACTGTGTGGGACTTGCGGCCAGTGCGGCTGCGGTGCTTCTGGGGGGCGGAACGAAGGGGAAGCGTTTCATTCTTCCTCATGCGAAAGTCATGATCCACCAGCCGTGGGGACAGGTCGGCGGTCAGGTTTCCGACATCAACATTCAGGCGCAGGAGATCCTGAAAACGCGTGCGCTTCTGAACGAGCTGCTGTCTGCGGACACTGGAAAAGCCGTGGAAGAGATCGCGAAAGACACGGACCGCGACTACTACATGACCGCGGAAGAGGCGGTGGCGTACGGCATCGTGGATACGGTCGTCAAGAAACCCGAAGAAGAGAACAAATAGCACGCAGGAGACTACAAAATGGCATTGATTCCTTTCGTTATTGACAAAAATGGCCGCGACGAGCGCGCGATGGACATCTACAGTCGGCTTCTGCGGGACCGGATCGTCTTCCTTGGGACGGAAGTCTCGGACGAATCGGCCAATTCGATCGTGGCGCAGATGCTGTACTTGCAGTCGGAGGATCCGAAAGCGGATATTCACTTCTACATCAACTCGCCGGGCGGCAGCGTGACGGCGGGAATGGCGATCTACGACACGATGAATTTCGTTTCGTGCGACGTTCGGACGTACGGCATCGGTCAGTGTGCGTCGATGGGGGCGTTTCTTCTTGCGTCGGGCGCGCCGGGCAAACGGTATGCGCTTCCGAATGCGCGCATCATGATCCACCAGCCGAGTGCGGGGATGGAGGGAACTGCGGAGGAGATCCTCATTCATGCGACGGAGTTTGAAAAGACGAAGCAGAAGCTGAACCGTCTTCTTCTCCACCACACGGGCCACACGTACGAGAAGATCGTGGCGGACACGGACCGCGACAATTTCATGTCGGCCGAGGAAGCCTGTGCGTACCACATCGTGGACCACGTGATCGAGAAACCGCTCGCGGAATAAGCTGCGGACTTCAAGACCTGAAAGCAGAAAGGGGGAGAGAATGTCGGACCTGATCCATTTAAATTCCTGGCCGGTGTCTGATGTTCTGTCCCTTTTGCTTCAGGATAAGACCACGAAAAAGAACATCGTCCGGGCTGAAAACTCTCCGATGACGGAAGAGGCATTGCGGGGGCGGAATGCCGGGATGATCCAGCCGAGGGTCGCGAAAGAGCTGTCTTTGCAGGCGGAGAGAACAAGAAAAACGGCCGAGGTCTTTACTCCTGCGTACGTTTGCTGCCGGATGAATGAGTTTTACGATGGCGAGTGGTTCGGGTATCCGGAGCCTTTTAATACACTGACGGAAAACGGGTGGATCCCCAAAAGTGAGCCGATTCGATTTGGGGAGAAAAGGGACTGGAAAGAGTACGTTGATTCACGCCGGATGGAGATCACCTGCGGGGAAGCTCCTTTTCTTGTTTCGCGGTACGATGCGGCAACGGGCGAGCCGATCTCTTTGGAGAAGCGCATTGGGATCCTGGACCGAAAACTCCGGGTCGTCAATGAGAACACCCGGGAGGAGAACGAATGGATGACGTGGACCGTTCGTGCTTTCCAGAGCGTTTACGGATACGAACTTCAGGGAGACAGCCTGCTCATTGCCCGGATCAATCTTTTGCTTACGTTCACAGACTATCTCTCGGCTCGATGGAACCGGAAGGCTTCCTTGAAGGAACTGAAAAAAATCGCGAATATCATCAGCTGGAATCTTTGGCAGATGGATGGTCTGACTGGCTCGGTCCCCTTTGCGGCACGGGAAACGAAGGAGACGCAGCTTGCGTTTGACTGGCTGGCGGAAGAAGAATGTACGGAACCTGCCTATGAACGGATCCCGTGCCGGATCATGGATTGGCGCGCGGACCGATCGGTTGAGTTCGGTAAATGATAGGGAATGCGGCAATACAGTTACGCGGTGACTTTTGCTGAACACCAAAGGAGAAAGGTGATTTTATGAAATTTGATTTTGTCGTCGGGAATCCGCCGTATCAGGATGAAACGATCGGTGAGAATAAGTCGTTCGCGCCGCCGGTTTATCATCTTTTTCTGGAGGAAGCGTTTAAAATCGGGGAAAAAGTCGAGATGATCCATCCCGCAAGATTCCTCTTTAACGCCGGGTCCACGCCGAAAGCATGGAACGAAAAAATGCTTAATGACCCGCATTTTAAAGTGCTTGAATACGAACAGAACAGTAATAAAATCTTTAACGGTACAGAAATCAAGGGGGGGGTAATTGTCTCCTATTGGGATAGCTCAAAGACGTTTGAGCCGATCAAGATCTTTATTCCATTTTCTGAATTAAAAAATATTCTGCAAAAAGTAACGAATGATGAAAATTTTGTCTCTCTTTCGGATTTTGTCAACAGTCGAACAGTCTATCGATTGACTCCTAAACTTCACGAGGATTTTCCGGGGGCAATTCATCAACTCAGCAATGGGCATCTTTTTGACATGTCGACCAATATTTTTGATCGTCTCCCACAAGTATTTTATGATGAGAAACCTTCTGGAAAGGAAGAATATATTAAACTTTTGGGACGGATCGATAATAAACGTGTATTTAAATTTATTCGTAGAGATTACGTCAATAATGTGAAAAATTTGAATAAATTTAAAATTCTGGTTCCAAAGTCTAATGGTTCCGG
>CAZRGJ010000175.1:0-6121 GCA_964599445.1 uncultured Planctomycetaceae bacterium
TTTTGAAATTTCGGGCGGAATGGACCTTTTCTTCTTCCGCCTGTTCGTTTTTCCTTTTCGATTTTTGATGATTTTTGACGACACTCCATGATTTGAAAGGATTTGGGATGAAGATCCTCCATACGTCCGACTGGCATTTGGACGCCAAACTCCAGCAGAATTCCAGAGCAGAAGAGCATGAACGTTTTTTTCAGTGGCTCCGCGCAACGATCTCTTCGGAAAAAGTGGACGCACTGATCATTGCGGGAGACATTTTCGATTCGGGAACGCCGAGCAACGCAGCCTATTTTCGCTACACGCAGTTTCTCCGCGACCTCCATCTCGACGTTCTGAGCGAAAAATCGCAGTGCCGAAGCATCATCGTGACGGCGGGAAACCACGATTCGCCGTCCTTTTTGCAGACATCCGGTCCCATTCTGAAGCTACTGGGGATCCATGTCGTCACGCAGCCGGCGAAAGATCTTCGCGAAATGCTCATTCCGCTGAAAGCCCCGGACGGGCGTACGTACTGCATCGTGCTGGCGGTCCCCTTTTTGCGCGAGATCTGGCTTCGGGAACTCTCAAATGGAAATGAAAATACGCTTCCCGATCTCCAATCGGCCCAAATTTTTCCGGAAATCACCATTAAAGAAACAGATGGCAAAGAATATGGAATGGGAGAGGATGAAGCCGAACTGAAGTTCAACACCCCAAACGCTTCCAATCCCTCCAGCCTGCCTAACGGCTTGGCTGTGCCGTACGAGTGGAACGATCTGCCGCTTTTTGCCGGTCTGGCACTTCCGGAGAATCCCGTTTCGCCGGGCAGTGCGATTCCGCAGGGAGCCTCCGATCTGACGGAGAGCCATTTCGAGTCCTACTCCAAATCTACTCCCACCGAACCGAAACTTTCTGCCTCCAAAGGAACCCTGGCAGAATCCGCGCTGTCCGGGATCCGAAATTTCTATCGAAATCTGACGCAGGCTGCGCTCACTCTGCGCGAGGAACTTCTTCAGCAGGAAGATCCGGAATGGCTTGCTTCGCTTTCTGGTGAGTCTCCCGAGCAAAAAAATCAGGTACTCGCCCGCCGAATTCCGCTTCTGGCGACTGGACATCTCTTTACGGCACAGGGACAAACTCTGGATGAGGACGGAGTCCGCCCTATCTACGTCGGGACTCTCGAGCAGTTCCCGGTCCAGGATTTTCCGGAAGAGCTGGACTATGTGGCACTTGGGCACCTTCATGTCCCGCAGATCGCCGGCGGGATGCCGCACATCCGGTATTCCGGCTCCCCGCTTCCGATGGGATTCTCCGAAGCAGGAAAACCGAAAAAAATCGTGCTTCTGGAAACCCAAAACCTCGAGGAAACGCTTCAGGAGCACACAGACGGGAACGCAGACAGAAATGCGGACGGAAACGCAGACACAGAGAGACCGGAACTTTCCAAAGATGCATTTCGGATCCGGGAATTGGACGTCCCGGTTTTCCAGAGGCTGGAAGTCCTGAAAGGCGATTTTGAAGAGATCCGGACCGCAGCCAATTCCCTGCCGGAAGAAGAACCGAAAATTTGGGTCAAGGCCGTCTTCACGGGAGAAAAATACGATTTGGGACTTCGGGAACAGATCGGAGAACTTTTTCAGGGACTGCCGCATCTGAAACTCGTGCATTTTGAAAACCTGACGGCACGGAAAAATTCAGGGAACACGGAAGCGGATCCGACGGAGGATGTGCTGGATCTAACGGAAATGGAGCTTTTCAAGCGTTTTTTGGAAGCACGCCATTCGGAACTTTCGGAAGACTCCAGCAAACGCCTTCAGGAGACATTTTGTGAACTCGTGGCGATTTTTCAGGCTGAAACCGCAAGCGGAACGGCAAACGAAAATGAAGAAGGTCTTTGCTGATTTCCTTTTCGGCTCCTGAAGGCTCGAGGCCGGATATGGTGTGCGTCTTCAGTACGAAATGCACGAACCATGAACTCCGCGGCCTCCAATACTGTCCGCTCCGTCACGCACGCCCCCAAGGCACGAACCCAGGCAAATTCCAAAAAAATTTCGGAGAATGAGAAAGAGAAAACTCCATGTTCATTGAAAAAATCCATCTTGAAAATCTGGCGTCCCTGAAGGGGAAATGGACCATCGACCTCACGCATCCGGAGTACGAAAAGGGGATCTTCGCCATCGTAGGGACCAATGGTGCCGGAAAAAGCACCATCATGGACGCAATCTGCCTCGCGCTTTACGGACGGACGCCCAGACAGGCTGATTTTTCGGAAAGCCAGAATGAGATCATGAGCAAAGGAACGCAAAGCTGCCTCGCGGAAGTGACGTTTCGGACTGCCCAGGGACGGTTCGTTGCACGATGGCGTCATCGCAGAACGAAGAGAAAGGGCGCGCAAAACCAATTTTCCAATTCCGAGAGAGAATTCGAGTCGCTTGACGGAACGATCGGAAGCACGAAAAAGAAAGAGATCGAAAAGCTCGTTCAGGAGCACGTCGGCCTGACGTTTGAGCAATTCACGCAATCCGTCATGCTGGCGCAATTTCAGTTTGAGAAATTCCTGACCTCCGAGAAAAAAGAACGGATCCAGATGCTCGAGACCCTCACCGGGACGGGGTACTTCAAGGATCTGGTCGTCCGAAGCCAGGCGATCGTCAAGGAATTTAAAGAAAAGATCCGCGAACTCAATGGCAGAGTGGAAGAAGTCAGCCTTCACTCTCCCGAAGAAATGAACGCGAAAAAAGCGGAACAGCAGGAACGCGCACAGAAGAAGGCAGAACTGGAAGCGGAAACCCGAAAGCTGGAAACACTCCGTGAAAGCATGAATCAGTGGGGAATACTTCAGGAAAAGATCCTGAAGAATGCGGAAGAAACGGCACAGGTCGAAACTCTGCTGACGGCTTTTGGACCATCTCTGAAAAAACTGGAAAGAGCCAAAAGTGCAGCTCCGCTCCTTCCGCAACACCAGGTACTTCAGAGTGTCCGCCTGAACGCAGAACAAACAGAAACGGCATTGGCGGAAAAAAAGGAAGAATACGAGACTCTGCGTCGGGAGTCGGAGCAGCTGGAAACCGAAAAGAAAAACGCGGCGGAAGAGGAGAGCCGTTTCGGTCTTTTACTTCAGGAAAGCCGTCCGATCCTGCATGCTCTCCGAGGACTGGATGAAATTTTGGAGGATCTGAAAGCCAAAGGAAGTACTCAAAAAGCGGAACTCGGCAAACTTGAGGCGGAAACGCAAACGAAAAAAGAAAATTTTGCGAAACGTACGGAGCAGGTCCGAGAAACAGAAAGCCAATTGCTCTCGCTGCGGGAGAAACTGGAAAATGGCGGCGAAACCGAAGCATGGCGAACGTGGGAGACAGCAGGAACGCACCCGATCCTGACGGAATTCTATCCGCTTGATCGTCGGATCGACGACCTGACCGGGAAGCTGAAGAAACTGAATGACCTGCGTGCAGATATGGCGAAACTTAAAGAGGAATTCTCGCAGAAAGAGGGCAAAAAGAACGAGTCAGAGAAGCTGGTCTCTTTGGCGGAACTGAACCTGGAAACCGCCCAAAAGGAACGGGACGAGATTTCAAAAAAAGCCGCCCACTTTCAGGAGCTACTGAAAAAAAGGAGCGATCTTTCGGGACAAAATTCCATCCTCGACGCCAAACTTCAGGAATTCATGAAGGATCGGGACGAACAGACCGAACTTCATGCGAAACGCACGGAACTTGAGCAGCAGACCCAAATACTGAAAAGTAAAGTTGAGAAAGTCCAGAGCGATCGGCAAGCGCATGAGTCGAAAATCGCCAGTCTGAAATCAAGGATCGAGGAACTGCGTGCATTCGTTTCCGGGACGAACGCAGTTCGCGAACTTGAGTCGAGGCGCGCACATCTTCACGCGGGGACACCATGCCCGCTCTGCGGCGCTTTGGAACATCCGTACGCGCAGAATGTCCCCAAAGATGGAAAAGAAGAGGAACTGGAACTTGAAAAACTCCTCCCACAGATGGAGGATCTTGAAACACAGCAGACACATTTAGAGGAAACCGAGAAGAGCGTCCTGCTGGAAATGGCACGCTGCGAAACGCAATTGACGGGGAATGAGGTCCAGATGAAGAAGTCCGGCGAAAATCTGACCGAAAGGTGGAAGAGCCTGTGCGGTGAATGCCTGAATGTTCCAAGATCCGCAGCATATTCCGCATGGAACGCAATGGGGTTCGGGACGCCGGATCCTGCGGTACTTCCGGAAGAGAGCGTCTGCAGAAAATTCCAGGAGACGGTCGGGAAACTTCTTGCCGAAGAACGCCAATGGAGAGAAGAGGCGGAAAGAAAATGGCAGGATCTTTCCGAAAAACGGGATCAGAGCCAGACAAAATATGCCGAGGCAGAGAATGCCCGAAAAGAACGGGCGTCGGTCCTGCATGATTGGGAAATTTCATTGAGCGGACTACGGGAACGGGTGCGTCTGAACGAAGCGGACCAAAACGAAGCCAGAAAAGCCGTTTCCGAGGAACTTCCCAAACTGTGTCGGGACATTCGGTCGATCGCCCCAAAAGTGTTGGGGAAAAATGACGAAGAACTGAAACATCTTTCGCCTGCGGAACTGTTTGACGTGCTGGAGACCGCCCAGAAAACGCTGAGCTGGATGTACGGAGCCTGGAAATCGGTCCGGGACCTTTCGGGCAATTTGGAAAAGCAGGATCTGGAAAGATCGAAGGCAGAATTGGAATTCAAAAATGCGGAAAAAGCACAAACTGAACAAAACGCTCGTTTGGAAGAGAGCCGAAATGAATTTCAGAACAAAAAGGAATGCCATACAGACTGTCTGAACGAGCTGCGGACAAAATTTTCCGGGATACCGCAGATGGAACTGGAAAATGCCTCTTTTGAGGCTTCCGTTTTTGAACAGAAAGCCGAACAAAAATACGAGACGCTTCAAAAGAATACGCAGAATATTTCGGAAAAGCTGGAAAAAAAACAAAAGAGGCTCTTGCGTGCAAAAGACGATGCAAAGTACCTGGAAGGGTCGTTCCGCCAGCTTTC
Source organism: uncultured Planctomycetaceae bacterium (assembly GCA_964599445.1). Lineage (GTDB taxonomy): Bacteria > Planctomycetota > Planctomycetia > Pirellulales > Thermoguttaceae > RGIG3701. The sequence goes on from CAZRGJ010000175.1 coordinate 5,008, forward strand.
CAAAACCATGGAACGGCTCCAGACGGAACTGAATAGCAAAATACAGGCAAACGGTTTCGCAGACGAGGAAGATCTTCTCCGTTCCGTTCTGCAGAAAGAAGAACAGGATGCTCTGGAATCAGAGTTGGCGGAACTGAATGCAAAGAAAAGCGAGCTGGCGGGGCAGGCGAAGCAGAATCAGGCGGAAATGGACGCCTTTGGAGGAAAGGCCCCTTCCGAAAAAACGGCAGATGAGCTTGACGCAGAACTGAATCGGCTCAAATCCGCCGCAAACGAAAATCTGAAACAGTCCGGGATCCTGGAGCAGTTCTTCCAACAGCAAAAAGAGGCGGAGAAACGGCGTGGCGCACTGAATGCCGAGCTGGAGGACCTTTCCTCCCAAACCAGACGATGGGAGGAACTGACCGACATTTTGAAGCAAGGAGGCAACAAAAACTCCGACTCCTTTGAAAATTTCGTTCAGGGATTCACCTTCCGCCGGCTCCTGCATTTTGCGAATCTTCAGCTCCAGCAGATCAATCCGCGATACCAGCTTCGCGCCCATCCGGAAAAATCCACCGTCCTCCAGATCCTGGATTCCATGCACGAGCAGTCGGTCAGAAATCCGGAAAGTCTCTCGGGCGGCGAGACTTTCATCCTCAGTCTCGCGCTCGCACTGGGATTGACCCGGCTCGCGAGCCGGAATGTGGAGATCAATTCGTTTTTCATCGACGAAGGATTTGGATCCCTTTCGCAAAATTCACTGAAAGATGCCCTTGACGTCCTCAAAAAATACCATGCCGAAGCTAGAAAAAAAGGCCGAAAGCTCATTGGTTTGATCTCGCATGTAGAAGCCATTCAGGAAGAAGTCGGCACATTCATCCAGCTGACCCCCTACCCGCCGCAGCAGTTCAGCCGCATTGAAGGCCCGGGAGTCACGCAGGAGGGACGGTGAAGAAGTACGGCGAGCGCAGAAACCTCATGCGTGCAGAAACACAGTGAGTGCAGAAATAAAACACAGAGCATGAAAAAACGCCGTCTTCCTGAAAAAAGAGGACGGCGTTTTGATCCAGAAAGTCAGGAAAACTATTTTCCCTGAAGCTGCTTTTTGCGTTCCAGAATGACTTCTTCCTGG
>CAZRGJ010000176.1:0-6105 GCA_964599445.1 uncultured Planctomycetaceae bacterium
AATCGAACATTCTTCTCATTGGACGGACCGGTTCCGGAAAAACGCTCATGGCGCAGACGCTCGCCAAGATCCTGAACGTACCGTTCGCCATCGGAGACGCCACGACGCTCACCGAGGCAGGCTACGTCGGCGAAGATGTGGAGAATCTGCTTCTGAAACTCCTCATGGCTGCCGATTTTGATGTGGAGGCGGCGCAGCGCGGTATTCTGTATGTGGACGAGATCGACAAGATCGGACGCACGACGCACAATGTCTCCATCACGCGCGATGTTTCCGGCGAAGGCGTCCAGCAGGCTCTTTTGAAGATGCTCGAAGGGACGGTCGCCAACGTCCCGCCGAACGGAGGGAGGAAGCATCCGGAGCAGCAGTTCATCCAGATCGACACGAGCAACATTCTCTTCATATGCGGCGGAACTTTCGTCGGACTGAATGAGATCATTGAACGCAGGCTTGGAAACCGGACGCTTGGATTTGCGCAGACGGCCGGGTCGCCGTTCGTGAAGGAAGAGAATGCCCCGCTGGCCCGCGTTGCGAGCGAGGACATCATCGAGTTCGGTCTCATTCCGGAATTTGTCGGGCGTCTGCCGGTCATTACGTCACTGGAAGAGCTGACGGTCGAAGACATGGTCCGGATCCTGAAAGAGCCGAAAAACTCGCTGGTGAAGCAGTACACGCACCTTTTCAACATGGACAATGCGGATCTGGTCTTTACGCCGGGAGCACTGGAAGCGATCGCACGCCTGGCGAAGGAAAAGAAGACCGGCGCACGCGGACTGCGTTCGATCATGGAAGAGATCATGCTCGACATTCTTTTCGAAATGCCCGATCAGCCTGGCGGAGTCCGGTACGTCATTGACGAAGACGTCGTTTTTGGACGGCGAAAACTCTTTAATTTCGAGCAGGAAAAGAAGAGCAAGCGCGCCTGAGATCCTGTGCCCCGGCTTCTGAAAATGAAAACGGGGCTTTTTTAGGCTCTTCCGGCAAGTACGTACCGGATAAACTTTTTAAGGAGAAGGCGAATGCGCAAAATGCGGCTGACCGTGGCCATTCTGACGGACTTTCAAACCGGGAATTTCTACACTGCGCAGATGGAAGGCGTCCTCTGTTCCCGTGCGCCGGAGGCGAGGATCGTCCGCGTAACGGATGCAGTCCAGCCCCAGAATATCCTGCACGGTGCATTCATTCTGTCGCAGACCGTCCCTTTTTTCCCGGAAGAGACCATCCACATTGCGGTCGTCGATCCCGGCGTCGGATCACAGCGTGAGCTGATCTGTGCCGTTCTGAATGAAAACTGGAACCGCCAGCGCATCCTCTGTCCGAACAACGGGATCCTCTCTTTTTTTCTCGAACAAAATGCCGTCACGGAAGCATTTCTTCTTGAAGCTCCGGTCTGCTTCCGCGAGTCGCGAGGATCGGTCTCCCCGACGTTTCACGGGCGGGACATTTTGGCTCCGTCGGCAGCATTTCTCGCAAACGGCGGTTTTCCGGAAGCTCTGGGAAGACGAAAGGCCCCGGAAACGCTCCTTCGCCTTGACTTTCCCCGTCCCCGGACCGTACGGGACGCAGAAACGAACAGGGTGAAGGTCTTCGGTGAGGTCCTCTTTGCCGATTCGTTCGGAAATCTCGTGACGAACATCACGCCGCAGGATATTCCGTCCGGTGTCTCCGGTGAAAAACCGATCCTGAACGGGGGCGTGACGCTCGGCAAAACACGATTTCTCCCGGTCCGCACATACGCGGATCTCCTTCCCGGAACGCCCGTCGTCCTGTTCGGCTCGCAGGGATTTCTGGAATTTGCGCTGGTGAACGGAAATCTTGCCGAAACGCAAAACATTCATCCCGGAACTTCATTCTGTCTCGAACCGGCAGCCGAAAACACGAAAACAGACTGATGCACTCAGAATTCATTTTTCATCGGCAAAAAAACTCGAGGGCCGCGCGTGTGCGTGACCCTCGAGCCGTATCCAGAACGTCAGAAATGGCACGAGATACTATTTGACCGTGGTCTTCGCCATTTCAAGAGCTTCCGCGAGTTTCGAGCCGTCTTTTCCGCCGGCCTGCGCGAAATCGGGACGTCCGCCGCCTCCGCCCTGAATGAGCTTGGAGACCGAACGGATCCATTTCGCTGCGTCGAAACCTTCCGCCAGCAGATCACGGCTTACCGTGGCCGCGAGAGAGGCTTTCCCGCCGTCCATCTGGCTGCCGAGCATGACGGCGAGACGCGGAACATGACGCAGAAGCTGATCGGACATTTCGCGCATCGCTTCCGGACCGCCGGGGATCTCCGCGACCAGAAGATTGAATCCGCCGCGTTCCTCGACCTTCTTCATCAGTTCTTCCAGACCCGGACCGCCTTCTTTCTTGGCGTCGGCGAGTTCTTTCTTGAGTTTTTTGACCTCTTTGTACAGCGCGTCCACGCGGGCCGGGAGTTCATCGACCGACGCACGCATTTCCTGCGCCAGCTGCGTCAGGACCTGCTCACGCGCGGACATGTACTCGAGGACCTTCATCCCCGTGATGGCCGTGATGCGGCGGGTTCCGGTCGAAACGCTTTCTTCGGACAGGATCTTGAACGCGCCGATCTTCGCAATGTTCGAGACGTGCGTACCGCCGCAGAGTTCCTTCGACGGCCCCATCGAGACCACGCGGACATTATCCGGATACTTTTCGCCGAAGAGCATCATCGCGCCGGTCTGACGCGCTTCTTCCAGCGGCATGATCTTGCCGGAGACTTCCGCAGCTTCCAGAATGCACTGGTTGACTTCCTTACCGACTTTCAGCAGGATGTCGGACGGGACGGCCTGCGGGTGGGAGAAGTCGAAGCGGAGCGTGTCTTCCGTCACCTTCGAACCGCGCTGCTGAGCGTGGGAGCCGAGGTGTTTCTGGAGGATCGCCTGGAGAAGGTGCGTCGCAGAGTGGGCGCGTTCGATCGAATGACGGCGTTTCGCGTCCACGTTAGCCGAGACGATCTGACCGACGCGGATGGAACCGGACTTCAGACGTCCGATGTGGATGAGCAGCCCATTATTGTTCTGCGTGTCCGTGACCTCAAATTCAAACGGCTCGGCACCGGTCGCTTCGGCGGGAAGGACGGAGATCAGGAGCTTTCGTTCTTCCGGAGTGAGTGCCATCAGCGGCGTGTCGCCGAGATTGACGGAGATCATGTCGCCGTTGGAGGAGATCGTTCCCGTATCGCCGATCTGACCGCCCATTTCGCCGTAGAACGGGGTGTGGGCCAGAACGAGCATGACGTCCTTTTCGCTTGCAGCATCGGAACCGTGCGTCAGATTCGAGACCGCCACATTGTTCGAGATGATGCCCAGAACGACCGTTTTGTCAACGTCGAGAGTCTCGTATCCGACGAATTTCGAATTGTGGATCTCGGACTTGAGCGCTTCGATCGGACCGGATTTGAATAGTTCGACGCGGCGTCCCGCACCGGATTCTTCGCCATGCTTGCGCATCGCTTCCTTATATCCGTCCCAGTCAAACGAGAAGTTACGTTCGGCAGCGATCGTTTCGAACAGTTCCGGCGGGAAACCGTAGGTCGTGTACATTTCGGCGGCTTCGGCACCGGTGATCTCGGCACGGTTCTCGGATTTCATCTGATTGAAGAGTCTCTCGATCTTCCCAAGCCCGTTATCGACCGTAGTGAGGAAGTTCGCTTCTTCGCGGCGAATGACGTCCTGGACCTGTTCCTGCGTTTCGACGAGTTCCGGGTACGCGGCTTTCATCTGCTCGATGACGGCGGGAACGACTTTCCAGAGGAACGGTTCGGAGAGTCCCATGCGGCGTCCATCAAGAACACCGCGGCGGAGGAGACGCTTCACGACATACTCTTCCTTGTTCGCGCCCGGGTAGACGTTTTCGTGAATGGCGAACGTGCAGGCACGCACGTGGTCGCAAATACGGCGCAGACGGCGTCCATTTTCGTCGGTCGGGACGTACTTCACGCCGCAGACCTCACCGGCAGCTTCCACGATCGGACGCAGAATGTCGATGTGGTAGTTCGTCGTGGCTCCCTGGAGCGCACTGGCGCAGCGTTCCAGCCCCATGCCGGTGTCGATGTTCTTGCTCGGCAGCGGAAACAGGTTGTTGAACAGTCCGTTTTCGTCGGTGCCGGTCGGTGCGCCTTTGCGCTCAAACTGCGTGAAAACGAGGTTCCAGATCTCCACCTCACCCAGCGGCGTGTGGTAGTAGATCTCGCTGCACGGACCGCAGACGCCGTCGGGACCTTCGCTCGGTGCGCTTGCCGGCCAGAAGTTTTCGTCTTCTTCCTTGCGTTCGATCTGATTCGGAGCCAGCCCGATCGCATCGTGCCAGATGTCGTAGGCTTCCTGGTCCGTTTTGTAGACGGTGACGCTCAGGGTGTCCTTTTTCAGGTTGAGATAATTGGGACTGGTGAGGAATTCCCACGCCCAGGAGATGGCTTCGCGCTTGAAATAGTCGCCGAAACTGAAGTTTCCGAGCATTTCAAAGAACGTGTGATGGTATGCCGTGCGTCCCACATTGTCGATGTCGCCGGTGCGCAGACACTTCTGGCACGTGGTGGCGCGGGTGAAGTCGAGTTTGCAGCGTCCGAGGAAGTGATCCTTGAACTGGTTCATCCCAGCGGGCGTGAAGAGGACGGACGGATCCCATTTCGGCACAAGGACGTCGCTCGGACGGCGGACACAGCCTTTCGATTCGAAAAACGAAAGGTACATTTCACGGAGTTCATTGGTTTTCATGATTCGTTTCCTGAAATTCTTTCTTTGGAAGCCGGAAAAACAAAATAAAATTTTTCATATTATACCACATTTTAAAAAGAAAAACAGTACCCCTTACGCAAGATAGGAGAGTTTTTTGCCCCGCATGACCGTTTTTTCTCCAAATGAAGCCCGAGATTTTTTCCAACAGGGTCTTGAAGAAAAAGTCGGATCGTGGTACAATTTCAGCGGCCTCCAGAAACCGGGTCTACCAGATGACGGAGTATATTCGTTTGTTTCAGGATTCGGCTTATTAAAAGTTTTGGCCGTTTCCTTTAATAAGAATTTCCTTATTAAAAGTTTCGGCCGTATTTCATTGAACGGGTACACGTTTTCACTTTGCTTCGGTTCGGATCGGTCCTTCATATGCGGAAAGGATCAGGCGGATCAGGGCTTTGTAGTCGCGTCCGCGTGTGGGATGTTTTTTGTTTCCGGCGGATTTGTGCGCGACGACCATATCCAGGGCGGGAAACACCGAAATCCTCTGCCCATACATTCCGTAGGCGGAAAACGCACCGCAGGAAGCGTCTGGAAATTGCTCATACGCTTCCAGCCACCACAGGTAGCCGTAGCCGCCTCCGTCCGGAAACGGAGTGACGGGACTCGTTGATTCTTTGATCCACTCGGCAGGAATGAGCTGTTCTCCGTTCCACGTTCCATCACGCAGCATCAGTTCTCCAAGTTTGGCCATATCGCGTGTGGATAGATGGAAATGGTATGCCAGATGAACCGATTTTGAGGCGTCTCCCGTGCGTTTGTGCCGGGAGAGCTTCCAGTCCTGCAGCATGAGAGGCTTCGCAAGGTCGGCGTCAAAGGCCTCGTAGATCGACTTTTGGGTCTTCATTTCGAAAACCGTGCCGGCGACGTTGAAATCCCAATTATTGTAGACGAATTTCGTGCCGGGTTCCGTGACGCCGCGCTCCAGAACCGTTCCTTCCGGGATCCCGCCCGGATTCGAAGCGGGATGGTAGCACCCGGACCTCGCGGAGATGAGATCGCGCACCGTCGCCTGTTTTTCCTGCGGAAGGAGTCCTCCGACATCATCGATGCCAAGGTCTCCGACGGTCTCGTCGAGCCGGATCGTTCCGTTTTTGACGTACTTTCCGTAAAGCATGGAAAGGACGCTCTTTCGGCACGACGCGATGTACGAGACCTGCTCGACGTCACCGAATGTGTACATCACCCGGCCTCCGACGACGATCATGAGTCCGGTCGTTCCCATATTTTTCGACCGGATCAGCTCCGGGATCTCCGCCAGCCTCTCCGAATCGAATCCGCACGCATCCGGAGTCGTCTTCTCCCACTCACTGCCGTATGTGAAAGACTGGGCCTCAGAGGATAGATCTGCGTCCGAAGC
>CAZRGJ010000177.1:0-6073 GCA_964599445.1 uncultured Planctomycetaceae bacterium
CAAGGACCTGGTTTTTCCGCGTTTTACGTTCCGTATCCCAAGGAATTTCCTGCATTTTCCGGATCTGTTCCGCAGTCAGCATCCGCTCTGGAGAGTTTTTCATCGGAGAAGCCCGAAAAATCAGTTCAAAATTCCGGGCACACAGATGCTCGACCAGCATAAAGTAAGGTCCCTGGATCTTGCGGGCAATCCGAAGTCCCGCTGCTCTATCCTGGAGCGCACCGTCAAGATCCCCGTCCAAAAGCCGACACTGAATGCGAAAACGAAACGCCCAGGTAAAGTCTCTCAGCTGCTGCGCATGTGGAAGCAGAATGGATTGAAGATTTTCCTCCTTCGTCCGAATGAGCGGATAAAAGAAGAACTCTGCCGCGTCCATTTCCCGAATGAAAGCGTCCAGCGCGGGTGAATTGGCCTCTAGCCATGCACGGCGGAATGTTTCCTCATAAATCGGACTGGAAAAGTCCGCGATGTCGCCGGCCTCATACTCTTTCGAAAAGAGTTTCTCCTGCTCCTCCGAGTTCTCGCGGTCCGGGTATTTTTTGTCCAAGTAGTCCCTGTGCGCAAGTACCACATCCTGAAACGTCACCTGCGGCTCAACGTTCTCCAGCCCGAGTTTCTCGAAGACCAGCGCGTCACGTTCCGGCGTGGGTTCTCCGGCCTGCATGGAATCGAAACTCCCGAAGATCCATACCAGACGGCGTGCGGCATTCCGGTCCGTCGCGATGTCTTTCGGAAACTGCGATTGAATATGCGCCCAGAAATCGACCTCTTTTCCGTCGGCCGTCCGCGGCTCCGTCACGATCGTGGTCTCCGGCGAGATCTCAAGCGGAACACTCACGAAAAGCAGCCCAAAAATCGCCAGAAACAGGATCCCCCAGCGAGCACATCCCCAAACACACCCGCACATTCTCTTTTTTTCTTCCGTCATGAAAGCCTCCCCAAAAATAGAAATTCCCCAAAGTCAGTCAAAAATCTTCGTTTCAGAGACAGAAAGCACCCGTCCCCATAGAATAGAACGCCGCCGCGTTACAAAAAGTTCAAAAAACATCAAAAAGTTTTTGAAAAGGGGAGGCCGCGAGCCTTGCACACAAAAAGCCCCTCCTGGGAGGAGGGGCTTTCGTGTTCTCAGTGGTCGAAATTGGGGGGCGAAGAAGAGTTCACTCCAACCCCCTTGCGTCTCACGGTCTATTTTGCCGATTTGGCGGCCGGAGCGGCTGCGGGTTTCACGGCATTCGCAGCTTCCGCGATGATCGGAAGAAGTTCCGTGCTCAGTGGGTTGCGGGAAATGACGTTTCCGTCCGCTCCAATGACGAAGATGGTCGGAACGTTGAAGATCCCCAGCACGTTGGCCGGACGGCTTTCCATCCCGCCGTCTTCGCGCATCTGGTACCAGTTCATGCGGTTGGTGTCAACGAACTGCTGAGCGATCTCCGCCGAGTCATCCACGTTGACGCCCAGAACCATGACCTGCTGCGGATATTTCGCGGCGATCTCCTTCAGTTTGTCCATTTCGCGGGCGGCATCGCTCATCCAGCTGGCCCAGAAGTGCAGGACGACAACGCGGCCTTTCAGACTTTTAAGGTTGACCTGTTTGTCCTGCTGACCTAGGACTTTCGCGGTGAAGGGGAGCGGTTTGCCGACGCATTCCAAACGGGTCGTCGCGCCTTTGGCTTTCGCGGCACTCGTAGATTCCGGGAACTTGGTGAGGATCTCAGAGTACAGGGCGAGTGCTTTGTCTTCGGTGCCGTCATTTTCGTTTTCCATCGCGAGCTGAAGCATCGCTTCGGCCGTGTCCTGGGCATCCGGGTACTCCTGAATGAAGGCGGCCAGATCTTCCAGCCACTTGGAGCGGACCTGGAGCCAGCCGGTTCCGGAGGCTTTCATCATGGAGATGGTGTACTCGGAGGACATGAGGCGGAACTGGACATACGCGGCGAGTGCTTTGTCGTCTTCGCTGGCCTTGAGCGTGTCGAGGAGGGTCTTCAGACGAGCGGGACCGTCCGGATAGATCCCCTGCTGGATGGCTCCCGTGACGCCGTCGGCAAGCGTGTGGATCCACTGGGCGCGTTCCTCGGCATTTCCAGCGTTTTGCGCAAGATTTTCGAGCAGGTCGGCGCGTTTTGCGTGCAGCTCGGCCATTTCGTCCATGGTCTGTGCCTGATTGATCTGCTCATCCAGTTTCGTCAGCTCTTCCGATGTCTGTGCCGTACCGCCGGCCGCGGCTGCGGCTGCGTTGGTGCTGAACTGGATGAAGACGTTGTTCGCGGCGACTTCGTTGATGTTTTCGGCCGTGGCGATCATCGGAGCATCAATGACTTTCCAGACCTGACCGACGCGGATCAGCGTACCGACGGCGATCTCAATGTCATTCTCGCCTTCGTGAACGACTGCGGAAGCGTTTTCGTAGAACTCCACGTTCTTTTCCGAACCGTCCGTTCCGGCAGGATACGAGTAGGGACGCACGCTGTTGAACTGGGTCCATCGGCCAGCGGCCGTGAACGGTTTGGAGTCTGCGACGGCAGTGAATTTTTCGCGGGCACCGAGGAGTTTCGCCTTGATCTGCTCGTACTTTTCCTCGCCAAGACCGAGTTCTTTCAGCTCATCGGCCGTCAACAGGACCGCATCGAAACGCGCGGCATCACCGGAGGCGACCGCCATAGCGACTTCAGCCGTCAGTTCCGCCGCGGAAAGGACCTTCCACTGGTCGATCTTCCCATCATCATCGGAGTCGATCCCCATACGTGTTCCTGCGGTGGTGGCCCACTGGAACTGATCTTTCTTTTTGTCGCCGTTCGTGTCTTTTTCGCGGTAGACTTCTAGACCGTTCAGGAAGTAACGCCACTCATCGACCGATTTGTCGTCGTTTGTGTCGAGGACTTCCCGCAGCGTCATGCCGTTTCCGTCGACGATGCGTAGACCGCCTTCGAGTTTCCGGGCTTTGCACGACTGGGAATCTTCGGCAGAGGGGATCGTGTATTCGACGTTTTCCTGCACCGGCTTGTACTGCAAAACGATCTCGACCTGTTTGGAGACCGACTGGCCCATCAGGACACCCTGCGCACACAGGAGACACGCTCCGGCACACGCAGCCCAATTCAGCATACGATTTAACATAAAATAGAACCTCCAGGATAAAATGACCGATATTTCGGGAAATGACCGTTAATTGGAAGACTTCGACCGCTGAAAACGGCAAAGCCCGCAGGACGGAAGGCAGAGAAACCTGACGCATTTGCGTACCAGACCGAAATGGGGATCTCCCATCGTCCGGCAGTTTCCGACAGAGTCCGTTTCCGCTCCATCATGCTTGAGGCAGTTTAGTCGAGATCCGCCTTTTCTGCAAGATGGATTTTGTCTGTTTGCGTCAAAAATTTTTCTTTTTTTCCGATTTTCTTTCGAGTTTCAGGACGGCTTTCAGGAAAGAGGGAGAATGAGAAAAATAGGCAATTCGGTCTTCGATGAAGTGGTTTGGGAATTCACGCAGAACCATTTTCGCGCAGAGGCGCAAAGTTTTCGCAGAGGACGCAAGGGGGGAAGTTTTGGAGTGCGTCAATTCAGTCACGCAGTGATTTCTTTCTACGACCGCGTGCCGCGGCGGGCGGTGGTGCTTCCGCGTGATGGCGTAGAAACTGCGGCTCGTCAGCTGTTCCGTTTTGAGGGTGCGCTCCGCGTATTCGCCGGGAATTGGGTGGGGGTCAGAGACGGCGATCTTTCAAAAGCCGCCGTACTCCAAACTACTCCGTCTCGCTGCGTGAGCCACCCCTCCTTTATGAGGGGCTTCTTGTGTCCGTGTCCGCGCCAGTGGTCAACGGGAAGGGGGCAGTTCATTCCAGCTCTTTTTGACGTAGCGTGTGGACCAGTTCTTCAAAAGTCCGCTTCATCTCCGGGCCGTTTCCCGCAGCCCGACGGCAGGCGTGGGGATCCAGGATCCGGTACTGGAACGTCGAACGGTTCTTCTGGAGCCGCCATCCCTGGAAATTTCCGACCGTCAGCCACCAGCCGTCGCTGCCGAGGGATTGAAATTTCAGGATCGGCGGGAGGTCGGCAGGAAGGATCTCCCGCACAGGCTCCGGCGTCATGGCCCGATCCACCAGCTGCTGGCGGACGCGCAGAAACGCGAAGTGCGTCTGGTCCTGAAAGCCAAACGCTTTTCTTTCGTTTTCTTCGTTCAGGATCCGGCACATTCCGCTGGAATGTTTCTGAAATTTCCAGCCGAGCAGTTCGTCCAGCGTCGTCCAGTGCCCCGTCATTGGATGATGGTGTCCGATGGCGAGCACGTGCGGAACGAGGATCTCGCGATTCGAAAAATCATCTTGCAGAATACACTCATGGAGCCGTTCAAAATAAACGTGCGCAAAATGGTCAACGGAGTGAAAAAGCGAAATTTCGTGGAATTCCGTCGGCGACATCGTGTAGAGACAGCCTGTTCCGAGAGCCGACTGACCTTCCGCAACAAGATACGCGCGAAGCATGACGTCCGCGGGGTTCACGAGACTGTACGCCGTCAGCTCGGAAGCCGCGACAGCTTCCCGAATGTCCGAGTCGTCAAAGTGGATCGCCGCGCCCGCAAGGATCAGTTGGCGGATGGTGAGTTTTTCCCGGCGAAAGTTCCGCGCTAGCGCACGCACCGCGATCCGTCCTCCCAGCGAGTGTCCGACCAGCACGAGCCGCTTTCTGTCTGCCGCAGGCATCGCCGCGATCTCATCCGCCAGTTCCCGGGCAAAACGTTCTCCGCGCCCTACCGAGCGGTCCCAGTGGTCCTCCAGCGTCTTTCCTGGACCGTGCGGTGCATCCCAGGCCTTGAGTATCACGGCATCTGCATTCGGGAAGATCCTACGCAAAACGGCGAGTTCCCGCTCAAAATCATCCCGCATGAAGAGCATTCCGTGCACGAACCAGACGATCGGCGGAGCTTCTTCTTCAAACCAGACCGGTTCCGAAACGTCCGCGGGCTGCGTTTGCCGGACATTCGTCTGGATTTCCGTCGGAGTTCCCGCATGAAAATTCTGGGGAAAAAACGGGGCTGCCCCGAAAAGGGCGCCTGCGAAGGGGCTCCCCAGCACCCAGAAAAGACAGAAATGCAGAAGTGATGGGACGAAACGTCCGTTCAGAGTCCCCGGAAAGTTTGCGTCTGCCGCGCGAAACGGCATCGGAGCCGGCGTCAGAGCCTCTCCGGTCTCCCAAGGTCTCGCCGTCCTTTCGGCAGCGTTTCTGTTCCTCCTTCTTTTCAGGAAAAACTCCCGAAATTCCTCACTTTACCGTCACGTTAAAGAGAAACGCATGGCCGGCCTGGCGTTCCGCGTCGGTGAAGTAGAGGTCCTTGAACGTCGTGAGTGCTTCCGCATCATCGCAGAGCTTTCCGTCACGAAGCGTCAGCGTGAGGTCCTCGATCTTCTCTCCGTCTCCCATTTTCGCCGCGAGCACTTTCGGACCGATGAAGACGGCCGTCTCACGCAGGATAGTGCCGGATGGAGGAACTGCGATTGGCTGGAGTTTCCGGTCTTCCAGGCGAACTTCATGCTCGTACGTGACTTTCAGGACCGTTCCGGACTTCACCGGACGGCTGAGATCTGCGGTTTTCCCGCACGGATAGCAGACGGAAACTGCTTTCGCCCAGTGGGGTTTCCGGACTTCAAACAGGACGGAATTGCCGTTGGGGGCATTTCTCAGACCATCTTCAGGTCCGCGGAGCGTCACGAAGAACGCGCCGTCCTTCATTTCGCTGGAAACGGTCCACTTCTGCCCGTTGACCATGACCGGAGCCGTGAAGATCTTACCGAAATTCATGCGGATGATGCCGTTTTTTGCCGTCACGAGGTAGCGTTTGAAATCGTACAGCCCCAGCGGGCAATGGTAGGAGCAGCACCAGAGCGATTCCTGTGAGTACTTTCGGTACGAGAACGGCCCCTTTGCGTCGACTCCGACGTAACGGTGCCCGTAGCCTCCGGAGGGCCACTGATTCGCGACGTACCCATTGTACAGAAGGCGCTCTGCCATGTCGAGGTAGCGGTCGTTCCCCGTATTGCGCCAAAGCATGAGATTCAGTCTCAGCCAGTCCGCTTCCGAGCACCCT
>CAZRGJ010000178.1:0-4076 GCA_964599445.1 uncultured Planctomycetaceae bacterium
GCGTTCGCAGAAAAGTCCGTCCTTTTCCGGACGATAGGTACGGTAGTTGATGGTCTCCGGCTTTTTCACTTCGCCTTTCGACCAGCTGCGAATATCATGCGGACGCGCAAGGGTCAGTTTCACGGCCGTGTAATCATTAATTCGTTCGTAAGTGCGGTCTACACTACTCATTCACCGAATCTCCTGTGTATGATTGAAAATGGGATCGCGGGTCCATGAGAGGAAAAGGAACCCGTCCCGTAATTTTTTTGAATGGTCAGGATCGCTCATGCCGGAAGGTCCGGGACTTAAGGCTCTTCCGCTCCATGCCCCGGATCTCCCTGCGAATGGGTCAGTTCACTTTATTCTTGCGTTCAAGCTGCATGTTCAGCGCCAGACCGCGGATCTCGTTCGTCAATACGTCGAAACTGGCAGGCGTACCGGCTTCCAGACGATTTTCGCCCTTCACCATCGATTCGTAGATCTTCGTACGTCCTTCCACGTCGTCCGATTTGACCGTCAGGAGTTCCTGAAGAATGTAAGCCGCGCCGTATGCTTCCAGAGCCCAGACTTCCATTTCTCCAAAGCGCTGACCGCCGGAACGGGCTTTACCGCCCAGAGGCTGCTGCGTGATCATCGAGTACGGACCCGTGCTGCGTGCGTGCACCTTGTCGTCGACCAGGTGGTGCAGCTTCAGCATGTAGATGTACCCAACCGTCGTTTCCTGTTCAAACGGCTCACCCGTGCGGCCGTCGTACAGGATCGTTTTGCCGTGCGCCGGAATTCCCGCTTCGCGGCAGGCTTCGTTGATGTCCGCTTCGCGAGCACCGTTGAACACCGGTGTGATCGAACGGAAACCGCTCTTCATGCCCGCCCAGCCAAGGTGCGTTTCCATGATCTGACCGACGTTCATACGAGACGGCACGCCCAGCGGGTTCAGAAGGATCTGGATCGGGGTCCCGTCCGCAAGGAACGGCATGTCTTCGCGCGGCATGATCTTCGAGATAACACCCTTGTTCCCGTGACGGCCTGCCATCTTGTCGCCGACGCTGATGACGCGTTTCGTCGCGATGTAGACCTTCGCCATCCGAAGAACGCCCGGACGAAGCTGATCGCCGATCTTCAGCGTCTGCAGCTTCTGATCCAGCGTCTCGATCGCGGATTCAACGCGAGGACGGTACTCAAGCAGAATGTCAAGCACCGCCTGACGCTTGCTGCCGTGAAGATCAAGGAACTGCAGGTAATTGAAATTCTTCGCCTCGGAAACGATGTCCGCGTACGATTTGCTCTCCACGATCGGATTGCCGTCCCGGTCAAGAACCGGCATTTCCAGCACGTCTTCCACCTTGCGGATCATGTTGCCGAAAATATGCGCCACGATCTCACTGTACTTCGCCGTCGTTTCGCTTTCCTGGATCCGGAAGGCTTCCTGTTCGGCCGGCGTCAGGACGTTGCTGCGGCTGTAGTACTGCGTATCGATGACGATACCTTCCACTCCAGACGGAACTTCCAGAGAATCGTTCTTCACGTCTTCGCCCGCACGGCCGAAGATCGTATGGAGGAGCTTTTCTTCCGGCGTGAGTTCCGTCTTGGATTTCGGCGTGACCTTACCGACGAGAATGTCGCCCGGCTTCACGTATGTTCCAATGTGGATGATGCCGTTCTCGTCCAGATTCCGAAGCATCTTGTCCGAAACGTTCGGAATATCGCGTGTGAATTCCTCACGCCCAAGTTTCGTTTCACGGATCTCCGTATCGTACTCTTCGATGTGGATCGACGTGTATACGTCATTCTGAACGAGCTCTTCGCTCAGAATGATGGCGTCTTCGAAGTTGTACCCTTCCCAAACCATGAAGGCGACCAGAACGTTGCGCCCAAGCGCCAGATTTCCCTGATGCGTTGCCGCACCGTCCGCGATCACGTCGCCGGCCTTCACATGCTGACCGGGAAGCACGATCGGTTTCTGGTTCTGGCAGGTACGTTCATTCATCCCCTTGAATTTGCGCAGGATGTAAATGTCGTCGCCGATCTCGATGCGGCGCGCGTCGCAGTACGTCACCACGTCGTCACGCTTCGCACGGACCAGAAGGCTCGAGTTCAGAGCTGCGATGCGCTCCATACCCGTTCCGACAAGCGGCGTCTCTGCAACCAGAAGCGGGACCGCCTGACGCTGCATGTTCGATCCCATGAGCGCACGGTTCGCGTCGTCGTGTTCCAGGAACGGGATCAGACCCGCAGAAACACCGACCATCTGGCACGGCGAGACGTCAATGTAGTTCACTTTCTTCGCCGAAACCACTTCGTATTCACCGTTGCGGCGGGCGACCACCATCTCACCGACCGCGCGCGTATCGCCGACGATGCAGCCGTCCTTAATGATGACGTCAGCCGGAGCAAAGATCGCGTCGCCCTCTTCATCCGCACGCAGCCAGCGCACTTCACCCGTGAGACGGCCTTTGTCCACAACCTGGAACGGCGTGATCAGGAAACCGTATTCGTCCACCCCTGCATAAACGCCAAGGCTGGAGATAAGACCGATGTTCGTACCTTCCGGCGTCTCGATCGGGCAGATTCGGCCGTAGTGTGAACTGTGAACGTCTCGGACTTCGAAACTCGCGCGTTTGCGGTCCAAACCGCCGGGACCCAATGCCGAAAGACGGCGTTCGTGCGTCAGCATCGAAAGCGGGTTCGTCTGGTCAACGACCTGGGAAAGTTCACCGCGGCCAAAGAAGAAATCGACGGCCGAGGAAACGCTCTTCTGATTCACCAGCGTACGCGGTTCCATCTCGTTGATCTCTTTCAGACCCATGCGGTCCTGAACCGTACGGCGCAGCTTCGCGAAACCCTTGCGGATCTCATCCGCCGCAAGTTCATCGATCGTACGCAGACGGCGGTTCCCCAAGTGGTCAATATCGTCCAGCGCATAGTCCGGATCACCGGCATACAGACCGAAAAGGGCCTTCATGGCAGCGATCAGATCTTCCGGAAGAAGCGTCTGCTGATCTTCGGAAATATCCATCCCGAATTTACGGTTCATGCGGAAACGGCCGACACGGCCAAGGCGGTAGCGGTTGTCGTCAAAGAACTTTTCTTCAAAAAGTTTCTTCGCCTTGTCCAGCTGCAGCGGGTTGCCCGGACGCATACGGCGGTAGATCTGAAGAAGTGCTTCTTCGTGACTCTGGGAAATATCCTCTTCCAGCGTATTCATGAACAGCGTGTTTTTGCTGTCCGCCGGCATCACTTCCACCTGCTTCAGACCCGAATTACGGATCTCATCCGCCTGACTGTTCGTGATTTTTTCACCGCACTCGACGATAATCTCGCCCGCTTTGGCGCTTCCAGCAGGATAAATGACGTTATCGACCGCGATCTTGCCTTCGATCGACGCGTTCTTGTCCTTCACCGAAACCATTTCCGTGTCAAAAAACGCACGGATGATGTCCGCCGTTTCCGAATACTTCGGACTCATCGCACGAAGGAACATCAGCGGAGAGAATTTCGGCGTCTGGTCAATACGAAGCGTCACGCTTTCCTTACGCGAAATATTGAACTCGATCCAGCTTCCGCGCTCCGGAATAATACGGCAGCTGAACGGCGCAGAACCATCTTCCGTCTTCTCACGGATAAAGTCCACACCAGGACTGCGGTGCAGCTGGCTCACGACAACGCGCTCCGCACCATTGATGATGAACTCGCCGCCGCCAAGCATGATCGGAAGATCACCAAGGTAAACATCCTGCTCGATCGGCTGCTCACGATTCAAACGAAGACGAATACGAAACGGACGGCCATAGGTCAGACGAAGACGACGGCATTCATCCGGCTCAAAACGCGGTTTGTCCAGCTCATAGCTGACATACTCCAAGCTAACCTTTTCATCGTGCCCGTAAATCGGGAACGCTTCACGAAGCACTGCTTCCAAACCCACATTCTCACGTTTTTCCGGCGGGATCTTGTACTCGTTCAGCTTGATCTCATCCGGAAGGTCTGCACGCTTATCCTCCGGATACTGGTACTGAAGGAAACGCTCATAGCTTTCGGTCTGGATTTTCGTCAAATCCGGAACTTCCAATGCGTCGATATTGCTGCCAAACCGA
>CAZRGJ010000178.1:4086-6067 GCA_964599445.1 uncultured Planctomycetaceae bacterium
GGATAAATACGACGTGATGGAGATGTTGCCATTTATTGTCACCAGATATTTTATGCCAGGATGTCCAAATCTGATCTCAGATCCAGACACGACTACCAGAAATACACAACAAAGTAAAATTTTTACTCGGATGTGCAACTACATCTTGTGCAAAATGCCTAATTTGACATTTGCCGCCCATAAACGCAAATACCGCGTCAATCCAACTCGTGATTTCCGCGGTTTTTCTGTATACTTTGCACTTTTGCATGACTTCTGCTCACTTTCCGATTACTGTATATGAAATTGCTGAAGAAATAAATCGCGATTTACTTTTTTCTGTCAACTCATTCAAATTCACCGGAGTGAAGATGAACAGCATGTCTTCAATCATTGCTGCTGACCACAAAAGTGAATGATAAAATTATAGCAAATAGAGGGGATCTGTCAAGGGGGATGGGCCAATCTTTTAAGGTTTTTTTCAATTTTTAGTAAACTTTTTGGATTTTTTCAGCAGAATGGCACAAAATTGCATACTCCAACAGAAAAAATTGCACACTCCCAACAGAAAACTTTCAGACATTCCGAACCTAAAAAGAAATAAAAAATTCCGTCACTCTCTACTTCTTTTAATTAAAAAAGAGTGATCCATGAAAATATTTTTTTAATTTTTTTCTGAAATTAAAATTTTTCACAAAAAAAGGGAGTACAAAAGTACTCCCTTTCGTCAGCATAAGCTAAACTCATTTGATGGTGACAGCAGCACCAGCGGCTTCCAGATCAGCCTTGATTTTTTCAGCTTCGTCTTTGGCAATGCCTTCCTTGACTTTGCAAGGAGCGGATTCGACGAGATCTTTGGCTTCTTTGAGGCCGAGACCGGTCAGAGCGCGGATGACTTTGATGACTTCGATTTTCTTGTCACCGAAGCTGTCCATCTGGACGGTGAATTCGGTCTGTTCAGCAGCAGCGGCTTCCGCGCCACCAGCCGGAGCAGCAGCCATCACAACAGCGCCGCCAGCAGCAGCTTTGATGCCATGGACTTCTTCCAGGTAATCAGCCAGTTCTTTCGCCTGTTTCAGCGTCAGAGCAGCAATTTTGTCGCCAAGTTCGACGGTCATTTCACAGAAATCTGCCATTGTTTTGATCCTTTCAATTTTTGTTTGAAACTGTCGCTTCCCGTCATCTTCCGAAGTAACTGTCTGTGAAAAACTCACACTTTTACCAGGCTCACACCGCAGATGTTCCACCTCGGCAGGAATGACGTTCCCCGACCTTGTATATCTTCCGTGACCGGACTCCGTGACGGCCACGCAAATTGTTCACGAAATGTTTACGAATTGTGAATGATCACTCTTCGCCTTCGCCCTTGGACGCGATCTGACCAGCAACGGTCGAACCAGGACCAAGGAGTGCAGCAGCCAGGTTGGATCCGGGACCGAGGATCTGACCCATGAGCAGGGACAGCTGTTCGGTACGGGACGGCCAGGTGCTGACCTGTTTCACCATGTCGGCTTCCATGCGGTCATTATCCATGACACCGCACTTCACGACAAACTTGTCCTTGAAACGTTTGTCATCCGCGAGACCGCAAACAACTTTCGTCAAGGAAACGATATCTTCGCAACCCCAGCAGAGTGCAGCGCTGCCGCCAATAGTAGAGAACAACGGCGCCAAAGTCGTGTCTTTCAGTGCACGACGTGCAAGGGTGTTTTTGATGACCATCAAACTCACGCCCTTTTCTTCGAGTTCACCACGAAGGACGTTCGTTTCATTGGCAGTCATACCAACCATGTCCACAAGCAGAGCGTCCTGAACGCCTTCAACACGTGCGGCAACATAGCTGCTGACCAAATCTTTTACATACTTACTCATGTTTAGTACCGATCTGAATTACAGTTGTTGAACTCTTACTCCAGGAGACATGGTAGCACTGATCACAGTGCCCTTCACATACTGACCCTTCGCCGTGGACGGCTTCAGGCTCTGAACGTAGTCAATGAAT
>CAZRGJ010000179.1:0-6017 GCA_964599445.1 uncultured Planctomycetaceae bacterium
CCGGCACATTGCCGAAAGAAGCTCCGCTTCCGACGCCTCTGCTTCCCCGATCGGGCACGCGATAAAACAGAATGGTTTTCATTCTGCGCTGCCAACGGAGCCTCTGCGTCTGCTCACCGTTTCGTTCCATTTTAAATTTACCCCGCAGACCTTCTCAAGACCTGCGGGGTTTTCTATGACCGGATCATTGAACAGAAAGAAATTCGGCAAAATTGGCGATACGAAATGCCCGAAATTCCAGAACAGACCGAAAATATCGGGCAGGCTGGCGTCGATCGACGGAAAACTACTTTGGAAGATCCAGCAATTCAACGGATGCTCCGCGTTTAGCTCCGGAAAAGGAAGTCGGCCCGGTTTTTCGCGAGATTCCAGAATTGGAAGCCGCCTTCCCCTGCCCGATCTGAACCTGGTTTCCCAGACGTTTCTGGATCGGAGCCGTTTTCATTTCCGAAGCGATCCCGGCAGAGTCAAAATTACCGCGGGCAGAAACGATTTTCCATCCATCAGCACGAGTCGCCGGATCCACGGCAGCGGGTTCCCCCACAGTCTCTCCCAGAGATCTGGCAGCCGCGGCAGTTTCACCTGCCGAAAGCGTCTCTTTCTGCGTTTTTTCTGCATCCCGCGCATCAAATTCCATTTCAAACCGGCGTGAGACTTCCAGCCTCTTGAGGTCAAACTCATGATGGGATGCGTAAGGATCAAAATCATTCCCATAGAAATTCTGCTCCGGCACGCGTACCGGCAGTCCAATCATTCCCTGCGCAGGCACGATTTCGTCATCCTGCGGTACAGAAAAAGGTTCCTGACCGAATGATTCAAGCGGAACTTTCCGCGGCGGAATGGTACTGAAATCATACGCATACCGATAGTACGCCAGTTCTTCTTCCGTCAGTTCCCGAGCCTCCGCTGCCGGTTTACGAACATCTTCACGAAAGGAACGCCTTTCAGGATCTTTCGCGGCAGGTGCCGTTTCGAAAACATCCACAGTCTTCCACCGAAGATGGGAAGAATTTACCGACCGGGAAGCGTCTTCTTCCGGGGAAGCCCCCGAACCGGTTTCCGAAACCGTTTCGTCCACAGGCTGAACCGGGACTTTGTGGACCGTCACGCGCTGTTCTGATGCCGTCTGCACAGTTTCCGATCTTCCGGAATCCTTCTTTTTTGCCGCAGTGCCAGCCGGAGCATTCACGATCGCCTCCGTATCGCTCGGCAAAAGCCCGGAGTCCTGCACATTTCTGCGTTCCACATAGACACTGCGCGCACTCGTAGCCGGAGGATCGACCCGCATTTTTCCCAAAAGCGGATCATGTCCTGAGAGCCTCGCCTGCTGGCATCCCAGCGCAAGAAGGACCGCCGAAAATACGAAACCCATGAATGCACACTGAATCCGTTTCATAAAAATCCGCCAAAATCTGATGAAAGCTCCCAAACAGGAAACAAAAAATCCAAAATTTATTTATTTTTAGCTTTTTTAAAGTTTTTTGTCCAGACTGATTTCCATAAAATCTCCGAAATCCGCGAAAATTCCGCTTCATTCTGATTTTTCAAACAAAAAGATCCCGAAATCCGGCAGAAAAACGTTTTTTTCTGACCGGACGCAGACTTTCACCGGACGCAGACTTCAAACGGATGCGAGCCGAAAAAAAGACGCGGTCCAGAGAGCTGGAAGCCCATCGGTCCGCGCCTGAAATATTTTTTACGGAAGATCCGGCTGAAACTTACTCCGCGGCAGCCGTTTCGTTTTTCTTCGGCAAGAAAACGGACGCAAGGATCCCAAGCGACATGACTCCGACGATCACTCCCAGCGAGATCAGAGTCAGCGTTCCTCCAAAATCGTTCGCATGGATCCATTCCTTGAAATATCCAGCCAGGATCATCTTAAGGCTGACATACAGGAGGATCAGAACGAGGCTGGACTTGAGAAAACGGAATTTCTTGATCATCGCAGCCAGCGCGAAATAAAGCGAACGCAGTCCCAAAAGTGCAAAAATATTTGACGTAAAGACGATGAATGGGTCATGCGTGATCCCGAAAATCGCCGGGATCGAGTCCACTGCAAAGATCACGTCGCTCGTTTCGATGACCAAAAGTGCCAGCAGGAGCGGGGTGACCACCCATTTTCCATCCACACCGCGAACAAAGAAATGCTCGTTCAGGATCTTGTCGGTCACGTTAAAGAAACGTTTAGCCAAACGGATCATCGGATTTTTATCCGGATGGATCTCTTCATGCGTATTGAAGACCATCTTCAGGGCCGTGAAGAACAGCAATCCCGCAAAAACGTAGATCATCCAGTCGAATTTCTCCACGATCGCGGCCCCCACTCCGATCATGACACCGCGCAGGACCAGCGCACTGAGAATTCCCCAGAAAAGTACACGATGCTGGTAAAGCTGCGGGATCCCGAAAGAGGAAAAAATCAGACTAATGACGAAAATATTGTCCAGCGAAAGGGATTTCTCGACCAGATAGCCGGCGAGAAACTCACACGCCGCCGTTTTACCGCAGGCCTGGCCGGACTCATGAAACATTCCAGCGATCCCACCGATATTGTGCTCATAGATAAAATAGATCCCCACATTGAAAAGCAGGGCGATCCCGATCCAGACGGCAGTCCATTTCAGTGCTTCGCGGATCCCCATGACGTGAGCCTTGCGGTTAAAGACGCCAAGGTCAAGTGCCAGCATGAAAAAAACCAGCCCCAAAAATCCGATCCAAAGCCAAACTACTTCCATTTTGCCATCCTCGGTTTGTGGTGAAAAAGTCCTGAAATATCAAAGCGGTGCCGAACGACACCGCTTTCAGTATAGCGGAAATCTCATGAATGTCAAGGAGCCGAACAAAGATCCCGAGCAAAAAATCCAATTTGTTCCGTTTATTCCACCACCGGTTCTGCCGCCGGTTCCACAACAGGACGATTTCCGGAGGCTGGATTCACCGGTGCCGCCAACGGCTCAGGTAAAATTTCAGACTCAAGTTCCGGGGAACGGGTCTCTGCGGACGGCAATCCCGAAACGGAAAGTTCCGCAACAGCACCGCCGATCTCCGGATTTTCCTTTTCTTCAGAAGCCGCAGCAATTTGTGCGTTCTGATCCTGCGCCTCTGTTTCATTTCTGGAAACGATGACGTTTCTGTCCGAAACCGCGACGGCATTCCAGATCGCCTCCGAGAGTGAAGCTGGATCTGCGTTTTGGAATTCCTCCGGCGTCATGCCGACCATCTCCGGCGTAATGAGCCGCGCATTTTCAGGGATCTGCACGTTTTGCGGCACACCATGGGCAAGAGACGCCGTACCAGCGTTTTCTTTTCCGGCCAGTTCCGTCTCCCGTGCCGTCTCCGCAGGCTTCAGGACCGGTCGGTTTCCTGCATTTTCCCATGCACTGCGGTTTCCTGCATTTTCCAAGGCAGGAGTACTTTCCGCACGCTTGAGATCTCCCGCGTTTGCGGAGGCCGGATCCAGAACGAACGTTCCGGCAGTTTCAGAAGCCTCATTTTCTATTTTCTCTCCCAAACGTCCTGCCGACGTACCGTTCCTGCCGATGGAATACTTTACGTCGGTACTGCCGTTGGCCTTAACGATCCCGGAGGAAACAGGATCCTCTGAAGTTTGAGACACGGAAACACCCACCTGCGGAATGGGAGCCGTCCCTGTACCGGAAGAATTCAGACTCTCCCAATTTCCAGACGCAGGAGCCGGTATCTGATGCTGGACCGGAGTGGAATAGGGAGCAGCATTCCAGCTTGACGGTGCATAACTCGAAATGGAAGGACGCACGCCCTTCGGCCACGGAATCGTTCCGGAGGTCCCGGAGTCCGGCTTCAAGTATCCGCGGAGTCCCAAAAGTTCCGGATGCCGGGCCAGTTTCTCCGACATCACCTGCGCGTTGAACAGGATCGGTTCAAGCTGTCTGGGAAGCTCATTGACTTTTTCCAGCGTATTCTGCAGCCGATCGTAGAGCAGCCGGTCACGCAGCAGGAGTCCCAGCGTAGAATCTTCCTGATTCAGCGTTTCCGTAAAAATTTCCAGATTCCGCAAGGTATTGGTGAAATTGGAAGACCAAACTTTCATCTGTTTTTCATCGGAAAAAACCATCGACAATTTACGCACATTCTCGAGCGTAGCGTCTGCATTTCCCATCATTTTGTCAACATTCGCAAGCGAGCCTTCTAATTTTCCCGCCAGCAAGGTGAAATTCTCCGCCATTCCGCTGATCGTTGAATTCGAAAGCTGAATGGTTTCCTGAACGCCATCAAGCGTGGCGTTCACTTTGTCGATCGTCCCAGGAAATTTTTGTGCAGCCTCATTCAGATTCTCAACAGAATTCTGAAGATTTTTGCAGAAATCATCATCCATGATCAATGCCCAGCTCGTCATGATCCGGGCCGTATTGCCCGTGATGCTGCGTGCATTTTTCATGATGTCCGACACATTTTCGCGATTTTCCGTCAGGATCCCGTTCGTAGTTTCCGCAACACGGGAAAGTTCCACGGATGCAGTCGTGACGTCGCTGATCGTGTCCGCAAGCGTTTCCTGCATCTGCGCCATCAGCAGGGCAGGATCCAGCGTCGTTTTTCCCTGAATGAGTTCCCCAGGCTTGATCTCCGTGTGCCGGGTCTGATCCGTTTCTTCCGTTTGCCGCGTGATTATGCGCAGAGATGCGTCTCCCAAAAGCGACGAAACAAGATGGCATTCCTGGTCATGGTAGAGTTTGTGGTCATCGTAGATCCGAGCCGTCACGATGACCCCTTTCGTCTCCGTCAGTTCCACTTTGCTCACCCGGCCGATCAGGATCCCGCTCTGATAGATCGGAGTATTTGCCATGACATTCGGCGCATCCACCATCTGGATTCGGATCTCGTAGCTCGTCATGCTCAGTTTCTCTCTGGAACCGAGGAACGTCAGGAAAATCAGGATGATGACGAGACTCAGCACGACTGCGGCTCCCAATCGTAATTTCATCGTGCGTTCGTTCATGGTAAAATCTCCTTGGTCTATCTTAAAAATGCCGGCCGTTTCCGGCACTGCCAAATATCTGATTTGCGGGGGGATCCGTCACCCCAAATGTGGATCTATCGTCCAACCTGCCGTCCGGTTTGCCGTCCGATTTGCCGTCCGATTTGCCGTCTGATTCGCCGTCCGGAAACTGTCCAGAATCGCTTCAAACGCAGGTTCTTGGGCATTTCGGCCTTCCTGTGCGCTATTTTTCCTTCAGGCGTGAGCTTCCGTCGCCAAACACGAAATCCCGGATCCGCGGATCTCTGCTTCTTTCGATCGTTTTGGCCGGTCCGTTGAACAGGATCTGCGGCTCATTCCTCTTCAGACGCGCCGTCGGGTAAAGCATGACCACGCGGTCCGCCACGTTTCGGACGGTCGTCATGTCGTGCGTCACGATGACGCTGGTGATCTCGTAGGTTCTCGCCATGTGCGCCATCAGGCGGTTAATGACGTCCGTCATGATGGGATCCAGCCCGGTCGTCGGCTCATCGTAAAGGACGATTTTGGGCTGAAGGACCAGTGCGCGCGCGATCCCGACCCGTTTACGCATCCCGCCGGAAAGCTCTGCCGGACGCTTCGGCAGTACGTTCGTTGAAAGTCCTACCTCATCCAGAAGACGGAGGATCCGTTCCATCATTTCCTGCCGCGGCAGTTTCGTATGCTGCACGAGCGGGAAAAGAAGATTTTCCTCGATCGTCATGCTGTCAAAAAGTGCCGCCATCTGGAAGACGAAACCGTAGTTTTTACGAGTCTCGGCCAGTTCGGCTTCATTGAGCGTCCCGATGTCGACCCCTTCGAAAAAGATCCGGCCTGAAGTCGGACGGATCAGCCCGATGAGGTTCTTCAGCAAAACCGTCTTACCGCAGCCGCTTTCGCCAATGACGGCCAGAGTTTCTCCCGGCGCGATCTCAAGCGAAATGTCCCGCAGGACACTTTGTGCCCCAAACGTGACGGTCAGATTTTCAACTTTCAGGAGTGTGCTCATTTCAGGATCCTGCTCTCTCGGCATGAATGCCCCAAC
>CAZRGJ010000180.1:0-6016 GCA_964599445.1 uncultured Planctomycetaceae bacterium
CATCATCTCCCACTCACGCAAGACCATGTCGGTGGCCAACACGATCTACGGCGTCACGATGCAGGACTCCGGGATCTCGAAGCAGGTCTCCGTCAAATTTGAGGAAGTGAACGATAATGGGGAACTGGAATCGCTCGGGATCCGTCTTTTCCCGGCTGAGTCAGAAAACCAGACCGGAAAGTAGACCGGAAAACGGATCCACACAGACGGATCTGCGCTGACCTGGGTCCCGATCTGATCTCACCACTGAGTCCACAGAAGAGTCGCAGAAACACTCTGAAAAGAAAAAAGGATTCGACGGGAGGCGACACGAAATTCGCGGAATGTGCGAAAAAACGCAAAGTAAATTTTGATTTTTAAATTGCTTCGTGAATTTCGCGTTCCCCTTCTGTGTGTTTCTGCGGAGATTCTGCGGTTTCAGTGGTTGAGATTTTCGGCTAAAGATCCCACGCGCGACGGCACTCTGCGAGAGCCGTCTGGCTGCCCGCGAAGAGGCAGCGTCCGTGAGAGGGAAACATTTTGGAAATTGTTTTTCTGCCTTCGGCATCAGTGACCAACGGGAACGGGTTCATGCCTGTGCGCGGAAGCGCAGTCCGCCCGCCGCGGCCCGCGGCCTTCAAAAACTTTTTGATGTTTTTGTGTTTTTGATGTTTTGGTATTTCAGATCTTGAAGTTGAATGTTTCGGCGATCAGACGCCAGAGGCGGAATGCAAGCGTCTGCGGTTCCGCGTGGATCTTAGCCTGACCGGTGAGTCCCACTTCCAGCAAACCGTCCGAATTGTCGAGCGGAACGTCCACTTTGTACGATGGAGTCTGCGGTTTTTCCGTCCCGTCCTGGTCGGTGATGGTGGAGACTTCCCCTTTGTTTTTGTTCGAGAGCCGGGCGGAGACTGCTTTGATCTCCTCCGTCGCGACGTCTACCGTTTCGCCTTCGAAAATCCGGAACGGGCACTCGTTGAGATTCACTTCGACACGCTGTCCGCGCTGGATGAAATCCTTCTGAGACTGCGTCACGACGAGCGTCGCCTTCATTTTTTGCGGGTCGCCGATGATGCAGAACGCTTCACCGGTACTCATGAACGCGCCGAGATTCCGCGTCTGGAACGGTGTGCCGTGCCATTTGGGGAGCATTCCGTCGCGCTCCATTTTCTTTACGAGCGGAGGCGGAACGACGATGCCGTCGCGCGTTGCGCGGATGATCAGCCGCTTCCGGTCTTCAAGCCGTTTGACGAGATCTTCGCGTGCCGCGCCCAGGGCTTTCTGCACGACCGGGATCTGTGCTTCCGCGGATGGATCTTCCTTGGAAAGTGCCGGAAGATGCGCAAGCTGCGTCTCGAGCCGCTTCACTTCCCGATCCAGTTTCTGAATGTTGAGGTCCAGGTCCCAGTCGAAAAGAACGGCGATCTCCTGATCTTTTTTGACGAAATCTCCCTGTTTGACGAAAACTTCACCGAGTGTTCCGGGAATGTGCACGTAGACGGTGTCGCCGTGCTCGTACTGGATCTCGACCGGCGTGAAAATGCGGTAGGGCAGCTTCACGCAGAAGAGGAATGCGAGGAATCCGAGGAAAACGCACAGCGACAGATAAAAACGCAGCTTTTTCACTTTTTCGAGCCTTCCGGGAACATAAAAAAACTTAATGACTTTTAGCAGCGGCATGACGACCAGACCGACGAGCGACATCGCGACGATCATCATCCCGAGGATCTCCAGCCCGTAGGGTTTGAAGACCTGAAGAAGGAACATGGTGATGGAAAACGTCACGACCCATTTGTAGCACGCAGACGCGACGGCGTAAATCGCAAAAAGGACCTGGTTTCTCTGCGGAAGGAAAGGATCGTCGGGATACTCCAGCCCCAGGAACCATTCGCCCGCTTTTCGGCTTAGGATGCTCGTCGCCTTCTGGCGCATGTTCGGGATCTCCATCAGGTCGGACAGCACATAGTATCCGTCGTACCGGAGCAGGGGATTCGCGTTGAAGATGATCGTACTGACCGACGAAATGAACATGACGTTCAGGCAGATGTTGTTCAGGAGTCCCGGATTTGAGTACCACCAGAGGAAGGTCGCGAACGCAGCGAGCCAGACTTCCACGAAAATTCCGGCGAAACCGATCGCGGCGCGTCGCCATTTGCTCGGAAGCATCCAGGAGTCGGACACATTGCAGTACAGGCACGGCGTCAGCACCAGGATCATGACGCCCATCTCATGGCACTCCCCGCCGAAATGCTTGCACGTGAGTCCGTGACCGAACTCGTGCACGACTTTCGTCATTCCGAGGATCGCGGCAAGCCAAAGTCCGTTTTCCGGAGTGAAAAACTGGTAGAAACCTGGGAGTTTTGCGTAAAATGTATCGAAATTGGTCAGGACGAGCAACAGAGCACTGACCATCATGACGAGCGACAGAAACATCGTGAACGGGTGGAAGATCCATGCCGTGAACGGGTAGATCGCATTCAGGATCCGTTCCGGGTCGATCCCCTTGAAGCGGATGCTCAGAATGTTCGACATCGCGCCGAGGAGTTCTTTTCGGCGGCGTGAGACCGCGCGCTCGTAGAGCTGGTACCCCTGGTCGTGCATTCCGGTGAGGATCAGACCGCTGCGGTGCAGAGAGCCGATGAACTGCGAGAGTTCCTCAAGCGTGATCTTCTGCGGCGGAAATTCTTTCTGGAACCGGTTTTTGATCTCGTCGAGCGACAGCGTGCCGTCCAGCATGTGAAGAATGGCGAATTCCTCCTCCTGGAAACGGTAGTATTTCAGCCCGACAGGATCTTTCACGATCCAGTACGTTTTCCCGAGATAGCGCTGCTTTTTGGCGCTCAGGTCGGGACGCACACGGATCGGAAGTCTCCTTGCACTGCTGGAAACCAGACTGTCGGAAAGTGTCGCCATATCTTAATTCACTGTCTTGTTCTGCTGTCCGTAAATCGCGGCGAGTGGGCCGCACGGGGAAATCTGGAAATGGTCACGAAGAACATTTCGGTTACTTGGCGGTACCGATGCTCTTCACTTCGGCACGCATTCCCGGCTGGAGGATCCAGTAGCCTTTCTGAAGGCCTTCCTCTCCCGGATCTTCGAATGCCTGCCAGGTGTTTTCGATGTCGACCCACACCTGGTACATGTCGCCGATGTCGTGTGACGGCTTGATGAACGTGACTTTGCCGCTGAATTCCTTTTCCAGCGTCGGCACGTAAATGGTCACGGGACGGTTGAAGATCGATTCCGGCGGCGTTTTGCTTTCGATTCGGAAACTGTACCGGATCGGGTTCATCTGCTGAAGACGAAGGATCGGATCTCCCGGTTTGAGCCATTCGCCCTCATTCCGGTAGAGTTCCATCACGACGCCGTCATGCGGAGAGTGGATCTCAAATTTCGTCTGGTCCAGTTTCGCAGCATCAAGTTCCGCCATCGCCACATTGTAGTTCTGCGCCGCGACCTTCAGTTCCTGCTGAGCCTGCTCGATCTGGAGTTCCGCCTGCGTCCGCGAGAGAACGAGTCGATTGTACTCGACGACCGGGACCGTGTTCTTGACCTTCGAGTTGGCTTCGTCCGCCTTTTTGATCTCGGCGTCCGCCACGGCATGTGCCGCGATCGCGTAGCGGACGTTCACGTCGTTCTTCATCTGGATCTCGGCGGATTCCTTCTTCGCCTCCGCGACATTCACCGCCATGACGGCCTGCCGGTCGTCGATCTGGACCAAAACGTCGTCTTTCTGGATCTGCGCGAAGTCCTGAACGTAGAGTTTGCGCATGACGCCGGCTTCTTCCGCAGGAACGTCCACTTCGTAGATCGGAATGATGAGACCGTTTTCGACCTCACGCGGAACGGAATTCACGAGGATCCTTGACGTGGAGGCATTGCGGTCTGCTGCCGGAAATGCCGGAACGGTAAACGGTGAGGTTTCTGCACCGCCAGCCCCCGGAAGTGTTCCGTTCGCCTGGAAACCGGATGCCGGAACAGAGTACGGATCGAGCGAGGCTGAGCTGACGGAACCCTCTGCATTCATCCCGCTTCCCGAAACATTTCCCGAACCGGCATTCATTTCGAGTCCCGGGATCTTGTCCGCCAGAGGATCGTGTCCGGAAACCGGGACGTCCGTGCCGTTTTTCTGAAAATCGCTGACCGTCTGGAACTTCCGGCGTTTTTCGGACGGAGTCCCCGCAGTTTGGGCGTCTGTTTTTTTCTCCGCATCCAGGTCGGAAGACGAGATCTCTACCGGAATTTCTGCTGAAATTTCCGACGAATTTTCTGCCGGTTCCGGAGCTGGAATTTCTGTCTGGAGCTGCGCGGTCTCGGGAACTTCTCCGAGTGCGGCAGAAAGATCCTCTTCCGTACCGACGGCCGACTCGCTTCCAGTAAGAGCGTAGGGATCCGTGCCGTCCGATTTTGCCGGGGAATCGGAATCTGAAGCCGTTTCATGCCCTTCACCCAATGTGTCTGTTTCCGGAGCCGCCGTCTGGAGATCCTCTGCCGACTGAAGTGCCGCAGGATCTTTCGGGGTACTCTGAAAGTACCAGAAACCGGCTGCTGCGCCTCCGAGCAGAAGGATCGCCACGGAAATGATGAGGAATGCGCGTTTCATATTTTGACCTTTTTCAGGGTAAATCTTGTTTTGGAGGAATCGAAATCCGGCCGTTCGTTTTTTGCGAAAACCGCCGGGCTTCAGGATCAGCGGAAAAGGACTTTCTGCCGGACATCAGAACCAGCGGAAGAGGACTTTCTGCCGGACATCAGAACCAGCGGAAGAGGACTTTCTGCTGGATGAATGCGATCAGGTCGTAGAACCAGACGTACCCGATGGAACGCTCGCCGCAGTAGATCTTTCCGGTGACGCTCGCCCCCATGTTTGGGTTGGGGACCTGGCTTTTATCGAACGCGACGCGGACGAGGACCGTATTTCCCATCTCTTCGCGAACTTCTGCCGTTTTGTGGATCTCGACGATATTCCCGGTCAGTTTCTGGTCCGGCTGAGACGCGAGGATGAAGGTCACGCGCAGGTCGCCGTCCGGGAACTGGTCCGCGAGTGCTTTCTGCGCCTCACGCACCAGACCGATCCTCTTCTCCGGCATGTAGAGCTCCACTTCCCATTCTCCCTTGGGGTCGGCGACCTCCATGAGGATCTGACCGCGCTGGACTGGGCGATTTTCGAGCTTTTCCTTCACGTCAAACGTCACGACGAGGCCTTCGATCTGGCTGACGACCTGAAGATTCCGCTCCTTTTCCCGCAGGATCTTCATTTCCTGGGCCTGGTACTGAAGAGCGACGTTCAGTTCGTCGATCTCTCCGGCAAGCCGGCTCTGCTCCATTTTTTCACTGCTCTGACGCAAAAGTGCTGTTTTGCTGGAACGTTCCGACTGGGTACGGACGATCTCTCCGTAAAGTTTGGTGATCTGTGCCTCAAGATCCACATTCCGCAGTGCCGCAAGACGCATCCCCGGCGTGACGGTCTGACCGTGGATGACGTCCACCGTCGAAATGTCTCCGTCCATCGGTGCGAAGATCTCGGCCTTTTCGACCGGAACGAGCCGTCCTTCCGATTCGACCTCGAATTTGTACGGGAAGACGAAAAGCCCCACCAAAAGCGAAACGAGCAGGATGAGGACCAGGATCGTTTTGGGCAGCGTTCGCGCTTTCATGACCCAGGACCATCTTCCGATCGTGCGCCAGAGCGGCATGAGGAAGAGATTGTTGTGCTCAAGCGAATTGGCCAGCGCGACGCAGGCGTGCTTTTCGACCAGATCCACACGCTGACGCAGCGTCGTCTGGAGCGCACTGTTCTCGATCTGCTCCACGATCAATGCGCCGATCGGCTTCTTTTTATTGTCCATGCGCTTCTTGAAGTCCTCTTTGTCTTCTTCGCGCAGCGGTTCGATGAGCGGGATCACGACGACCGCCTTACTGTGCGATTCGTCTACGTACTCGTCCACGATCTTCTCGACCTGCGGAGCCAGATTCGTCGTGTCCCCGGTGTACCAGAGCGGCTCCTCAACCGAGACGACGGACGTCGCCAATTTGT
>CAZRGJ010000181.1:0-5982 GCA_964599445.1 uncultured Planctomycetaceae bacterium
GCGGTCTGGAAACCCCGGATCTGGACGGCACGAAGATCGGCGTCATTTTCTACGGGACCGAAGGAAAGCTCGTCATGTTCAACTACTCGCTGTGCATCGCCTACGACAAAAACGGGAAAGTCATCCGTGAGTTCCGGGGCGGCGATCTGCAGGATCATTTCGCGAATTTTCTCGATGCAGTCGCCGCGAGGGATGCGTCTCTCCTGAACGCTCCGATCCTCGACGGTCACCTTTCCGCCGCGATGGCCCACCTCGGAAACGCGAGCTACTATCTCGGCGAGAAAAACAAAGTCTCGGTCGACACGCTCTGTAAGGAGATGGAAAAGATCGAAAGCCGCGACGACAACAAGGACACCGTCCTGCGCACGGTCGAACACCTCAAGGTGAACGGCGCGGATCTTGAAGCGACCCCGCTGTCCCTTGGTCCGCAGCTCAAATTCGATCCTGAAAAGGAAGAATTCTGCGGATGCTGTGCCCGCGCGAACGGCCTGCTTGACCGTGAAGAATGGCGCGAAGGTTTCGTCTGCCCGTCCGTCGACGAAGTCTGAGGCATTTCTTCCGAAATTTCGGCTGAGTGTTTGAATGTTTAAGGAGAATGGGGGAAGTATATCCAGTGCTTCCCTTTTTCTTTTTTTTCATTTGGGGTGCCCTCTAAAAATACAAAGTTCCTCAATACCATCTTTCCCGCACTCCATTTCACGATAAAATCTCAACATTCTATCATCGAGTCTTTCGATTTTTGTATGGGGAAATAAAAACTTTTGGAAAACGCCCCCTTGCATTTGCATTGGAGTCTGCTATAATGCGCAGTTGGAGGGCGTTTGTGTTTTGCCTGATTGGCACTATGATTTGGTAATGGGAAAAACTTCGGGAAGGCAATATGGGCAATGAGGTTGAACGGAGATGGCGGTTTCGGAATTTTCGTGGGTTTACGCTCGTGGAACTTCTTGTCGTGATCGCCATCATCGGAATGCTCGTCGGTCTCCTTCTTCCAGCGGTCCAGGCGGCGCGGGATGCTGCGCGGAATCTTCAGTGCTCGAACAATCAGAAACAGATCGGTCTGGCGATGCTCCAGTACGAGACGGCGAATCGGAAGTTTCCGCCCTCGCATACCATCAAGCCTGCGGAACACAATGTTCTCTCCCTGATACTTTCGTACCTCGAGCAGGGAAATACGGCCGTGCAGATGGATCTGAACGTGAACTGGAACAAAGCGCCGAATTCGACGGTGAGCAAGACGAACATTCCGGTCTTTCGGTGTCCCGCGACGCCGGAGAAAGAGGATTTCATCTCGGACTACGCCGCCAACACGAAGATCCAGCCCGCTGTCTACAAAGTGTTCGTGGATGCAGGATTGGCGAAGAAACGGAATCTCTGGTACGGAATGCTTCGTCCGGACGCCCGGGCACTGTATGCGTCGGAGATCCGGGATGGACTCTCAAATACGTTCCTCTTTTTCGAAGACTGCGGCAGACCGATCGGCTACACGCGGAATGAAGCAGACGGATCGAAGATCACCGGCTCCCGCTGGGCAGATGCGGACGCCTTCTTCTATACGCACTCCGTGACTGGGAACAGATTCATTAACCAGAACAATCACAATGAGGTCTACAGTTTCCATCGGAACGGCTGCTTTTATGTGTACGCGGACGGATCGGTGCACTTTCACAGTGACGCGATCGACGCAGACACTTTTTTCTCGCTCTTTACGTACAACCAGCAGGACTGATTTTGAAAAAAGTGGTTTTTCTGCATTCAGGACCGTACACTCGGGGAATTTCCGTATGGATCCAAGTCTCAAACTCTCCGATCCGGTTATTTTTGTTCCTCGGAATGCCTCCAAAATATCAAAGGGAAACCCGGATGAACAAAATTTTTTCCAAAATTTTCTCAAAAAGCCGACTTGAACGGGTTGACAAAACGCGGTCGGTGTGGCATAATAAAATTCAAACCGGTCGGAAACAGGCTGTTTCCGCGGAAAACCGGAAATTTTCCCCTCACCCCCCTTTTGGAAAGGAAACTGAAATGGCTCATATTTCCCGCCGTAATTTCCTCCGTACCTCGTTGTACACGAGTGCCGTCGCCGGTGCTGTTTCTCCGGCTTTCACGTTCGCAAATGACGGTCCTGCCGCCAACGATAAGATCGAATGCGCCGTCGTCGGTATTCGCGGTCGCGGCGGATCCCACATCAGCGGTTTCATCAACAATCCGCGTACCGTCATCACCTACCTCGTCGATGTTGACGAAGCCGTCGGTCAGTCCCGCTGCGATCAGGTCGAAAAGAAGCAGGGATTCCGTCCGAAGTTCGTGAAAGACATGCGCGATGCCTTCGCCGATAAAAACCTCGACGTCGTCGGAAGTGCCACGCCGAACTTCTGGCACGGTCTGTCCGCGATCTGGGCGATGCAGGCCGGAAAAGACGTTTACGTCGAAAAACCCGCCACGCACAATCTTTTCGAAGGCAAGACCATGGTCGCCGCCGCGAAAAAGTACGGCCGTATGTGCCAGGTCGGTACCCAGTGCCGTTCCAATCCGGCTCTGCGCGATGCGATGAAATTCATGCATGAAGGCGGCATCGGCAAAGTCGATTTCGCACGCGGTCTCTGCTACAAACGCCGCAAGTCCATCGGCGCACTCGGTGACTACACGCAGAACATTCCGGGTTCCGTTGATTTCAATCTCTGGAGCGGCCCGGCGGTCTACACCGACCCGAAACTCACCCGTAAGCAGTTCCACTATGACTGGCACTGGCAGCGTCTGTACGGAAACGGCGACTCCGGAAACCAGGGTCCCCACCAGCTCGACATTGCACGCTGGGGTCTTGGCCTGATGCGTCACCCGAACAAAGTGATCACCTACGGCGGCCGTCTTGGCTATCAGGCCGAACGTAAAGACCCGAACTACATCGATGCCGGCGATACGGCCAACACGGAAGTCTCCGTCTTCGATTACGGCGATAAGACCATCGTGTTCGAGACCCGCGGTCTGGAAACTCCGGATCTTGACGGTGCCAAGATCGGCGTCGTGTTCTACGGAACCGAAGGCAAGCTCGTCCAGGTCCACTACGGTCTGTGCATCGCCTATGACAAGCAGGGCAACGTCATTAAGGAATTCAAGGGCGGCAGCGATCAGTACCACTTCGACAACTTCATCAATGCGGTCGTTTCCCGCGATGCGTCCAGCCTGAACGCTCCGATCCTCGACGGTCACCTTTCCGCCGCGATGGCCCACCTCGGAAACGCGAGCTACTATCTCGGCGAGAAAAACAAAGTCTCGGTCGACACGCTCTGTAAGGAGATGGAAAAGATCGAAAGCCGCGACGACAACAAGGACACCGTCCTGCGCACGGTCGAACACCTCAAGGTGAACGGCGCGGATCTTGAAGCGACCCCGCTGTCCCTTGGTCCGCAGCTCAAATTCGATCCTGAAAAGGAAGAATTCTGCGGATGCTGTGCCCGCGCGAACGGCCTGCTTGACCGTGAAGAATGGCGCGAAGGTTTCGTCTGCCCGTCCGTCGACGAAGTCTGAGGCATTTCTTCCGAAATTTCGGCTGAGTGTTTGAATGTTTAAGGAGAATGGGGGAAGTATATCCAGTGCTTCCCTTTTTCTTTTTTTTCATTTGGGGTGCCCTCTAAAAATACAAAGTTCCTCAATACCATCTTTCCCGCACTCCATTTCACGATAAAATCTCAACATTCTATCATCGAGTCTTTCGATTTTTGTATGGGGAAATAAAAACTTTTGGAAAACGCCCCCTTGCATTTGCATTGGAGTCTGCTATAATGCGCAGTTGGAGGGCGTTTGTGTTTTGCCTGATTGGCACTATGATTTGGTAATGGGAAAAACTTCGGGAAGGCAATATGGGCAATGAGGTTGAACGGAGATGGCGGTTTCGGAATTTTCGTGGGTTTACGCTCGTGGAACTTCTTGTCGTGATCGCCATCATCGGAATGCTCGTCGGTCTCCTTCTTCCAGCGGTCCAGGCGGCGCGGGATGCTGCGCGGAATCTTCAGTGCTCGAACAATCAGAAACAGATCGGTCTGGCGATGCTCCAGTACGAGACGGCGAATCGGAAGTTTCCGCCCTCGCATACCATCAAGCCTGCGGAACACAATGTTCTCTCCCTGATACTTTCGTACCTCGAGCAGGGAAATACGGCCGTGCAGATGGATCTGAACGTGAACTGGAACAAAGCGCCGAATTCGACGGTGAGCAAGACGAACATTCCGGTCTTTCGGTGTCCCGCGACGCCGGAGAAAGAGGATTTCATCTCGGACTACGCCGCCAACACGAAGATCCAGCCCGCTGTCTACAAAGTGTTCGTGGATGCAGGATTGGCGAAGAAACGGAATCTCTGGTACGGAATGCTTCGTCCGGACGCCCGGGCACTGTATGCGTCGGAGATCCGGGATGGACTCTCAAATACGTTCCTCTTTTTCGAAGACTGCGGCAGACCGATCGGCTACACGCGGAATGAAGCAGACGGATCGAAGATCACCGGCTCCCGCTGGGCAGATGCGGACGCCTTCTTCTATACGCACTCCGTGACTGGGAACAGATTCATTAACCAGAACAATCACAATGAGGTCTACAGTTTCCATCGGAACGGCTGCTTTTATGTGTACGCGGACGGATCGGTGCACTTTCACAGTGACGCGATCGACGCAGACACTTTTTTCTCGCTCTTTACGTACAACCAGCAGGACTGATTTTGAAAAAAGTGGTTTTTCTGCATTCAGGACCGTACACTCGGGGAATTTCCGTATGGATCCAAGTCTCAAACTCTCCGATCCGGTTATTTTTGTTCCTCGGAATGCCTCCAAAATATCAAAGGGAAACCCGGATGAACAAAATTTTTTCCAAAATTTTCTCAAAAAGCCGACTTGAACGGGTTGACAAAACGCGGTCGGTGTGGCATAATAAAATTCAAACCGGTCGGAAACAGGCTGTTTCCGCGGAAAACCGGAAATTTTCCCCTCACCCCCCTTTTGGAAAGGAAACTGAAATGGCTCATATTTCCCGCCGTAATTTCCTCCGTACCTCGTTGTACACGAGTGCCGTCGCCGGTGCTGTTTCTCCGGCTTTCACGTTCGCAAATGACGGTCCTGCCGCCAACGATAAGATCGAATGCGCCGTCGTCGGTATTCGCGGTCGCGGCGGATCCCACATCAGCGGTTTCATCAACAATCCGCGTACCGTCATCACCTACCTCGTCGATGTTGACGAAGCCGTCGGTCAGTCCCGCTGCGATCAGGTCGAAAAGAAGCAGGGATTCCGTCCGAAGTTCGTGAAAGACATGCGCGATGCCTTCGCCGATAAAAACCTCGACGTCGTCGGAAGTGCCACGCCGAACTTCTGGCACGGTCTGTCCGCGATCTGGGCGATGCAGGCCGGAAAAGACGTTTACGTCGAAAAACCCGCCACGCACAATCTTTTCGAAGGCAAGACCATGGTCGCCGCCGCGAAAAAGTACGGCCGTATGTGCCAGGTCGGTACCCAGTGCCGTTCCAATCCGGCTCTGCGCGATGCGATGAAATTCATGCATGAAGGCGGCATCGGCAAAGTCGATTTCGCACGCGGTCTCTGCTACAAACGCCGCAAGTCCATCGGCGCACTCGGTGACTACACGCAGAACATTCCGGGTTCCGTTGATTTCAATCTCTGGAGCGGCCCGGCGGTCTACACCGACCCGAAACTCACCCGTAAGCAGTTCCACTATGACTGGCACTGGCAGCGTCTGTACGGAAACGGCGACTCCGGAAATCAGGGTGCCCATGAACTCGACATTGCGCGCTGGGGACTCGGTCTGAAGCGTCACCCGAACAAAGTCGTCTCCTACGGCGGACGTCTCGGCTACCAGGCGGAACGGAAGGACCCGAACTACGTCGACGCGGGCGATACGCCGAACACGGAAGTTTCCGTCTTCGATTATGGTGACAAGACCGTCGTGTTCGAGACCCGCGGTCTGGAAACCCCGGATCT